>RGVM01000050.1 GCA_010027295.1 Chitinophagia bacterium | reverse complement strand
GCTTCCGGAACTCCTTGGCTGAGACGGGCTCCAAACTGATGAAAGGATGGAAGTCCATCTGCACTTCGAACCGGCGAGCCAGTTCGAAATAAGGTGACTTATCGGAATCGGGCCGCGGCTGGGTGATGAGTATCTTCCGAATCCGCGTACCCTGTGGAGTGTCCTTGCTTTTCCCCGTCTTTGCCATGTGTCGCCTCTCAGATGCAAAATTAATGCATTTCACGGGAAAAAACCCCCAGGAGCAGCTTCCCTACAACCAGTACTGGCATCACCTCGAAAGATGCCAAGAAGAGGAGGAAGGCAAGAAGCCCGATATGGAATTCGCGGTTCACGTATTCGTAGCATCGGAAGAGCCGGAACAGGAAGAGGGCCGAGAACAGCAGCAGGACGACTCCCGCGATCAGGGCGCTGAAATCCCCGCCCAGGTAGGCAAGCAGTATGTTCATGGGAATCAGCGCGATACCAGCCATCTTGTTGACCATCATTACGATGAATAGGTAGCCCTCCGCCTCGGCCGACTTCCCTGAGAGATATCCCGCTGTCCAGATGGCCACGCTCTTGACGCCATATACAGCCGCCGCCAGCAGCATGAAGCCCCCTATCTGCCCCCCGTGGCCTGTCAGTCCGGGAAGGCGGAGGTTAGGCGCCAGGAGGTGCGCAAATAGGGCGGTGTTGAAGAGGAACTGCAGATTCATGAGTTGGGCTGGCAGCGCCTGGCGGGCGAGCTGCTCTCGGATCTGCGCCTGACGTATCGCCTGATCGAAGAAGGCGACGGCAAGGTCGGCCAGATACCTTCCAAAGCCCCTTCGGAGTAGCCCGAAAAAAGCCAGGCTACCGAGAAGCGTGTAGAAGAGCCAGTCCATCCCGGACGGACCTCTCTCCCGAGATATCAGATACACAGGACTTGCCAGCCAGGGAAAATAGGGATGGGCCTCCACATACCCGCCGATGGCATCGCCATAGACCCGGCTTCCGGACCGCATCGCTGGAAATGCGGCTAATCGTAGACGGACACTATCGGAAAGTCCCGGGTATGCCAGACTGTCCACGCCGACCCCCGCCTGCTGAACGGGCAGGGACAGAGTCGCACCCGACAGGCTGTCCTGGGCAAGGACCGACCCGAAAACACCCCAAGTCAGCCATATAATAGCGATCAACCGCATGTCCGATATCCTGCAATATTACCCCAAGCTCGCCGTACCGCGAAGCCTCAGAATAGCCCGGTGAGACCGATGTGGATCTTCGACTGCCGCGGGTCTATGGGAGATCCGTTTCGCTTTCCGAGTGCATATGCAAGGTTGAGCATCCCGGCCTTCGTCTCCCAGGCAAGACCCAGGCCCAATCCGAGGCAGCGGCTCCGCCGATCAGTCTGCCAGGCCCGGCTGTCCACCTGCGCGGCATCAGCAAAGGCATAGAAGTAGGATCGCCCTCCGGTCAGCAAACGGTACTCGACCGTCCCCACCGCATAGGATGAGGCAAATATGCTTTCCTCGTCGAAGCCCCGCAGGAGCCGGAGCCCGCCGATCTGATAGAGTTCGTTGCGGAAGACATTCCGGCCCAGCAGGGCCCCCCCATGGGCCACGAGGCGCAGGACCGACTGCCGACCCAGGGGGATGTGGTGGGCCAGGGTCGCCCGTAGTCGGCCGACGGGCCGACGGCGGGAGAGGGTGTCGTAGAGGGCGCGGAAGTCGAAGGGCCGGCCGGCGGCATCCTTCGTCAGGGCCGTGACGGAAGGGTTCTCCCGCACCCGCCGGACGCCGGCCGCAACCGACACCGAGAGGTCGAGGCCCCGGCGCGGACGCAGACGGTCGTCGGTGCCCGCATACCTGTACTCCAGGGCCGCCAGGTGGTTCACGGCATCGTTGAACTCGGGCAGGGCCCTCGTCGCCCGGATACGGAACGTGTCGACATCCCCGAGCCGGGTCGAGAACTGCTGGTAGCCGATCCGGCCCGTCCGGCGCGCGGTATGGAGGAACTGCAGCCCGACACCCGCCTGGATGTTCAGATAGGAGCTGTCCTTACGGAGGAAATCGAGCTGCAGGTCGAGTCCCATGCCACTGCCGAAGACATAGGGCTGCAGGTAGGCGATGCGCAGCCTCGGGGAACGGTACTGAATCTGCTGCCAGCTGGCCGTCAGGCTCTCGCCCGTGCCGAAGGCGTTGCGGAGGTCGGCCTGAGCCTCCCCCGTCAGCAGCAGCCGCCCTCCGGTCTGCGCGTTGTCCGGCATCAGTCCCGCCAACACATTCACCTGACTCGTCTTCCGCGACTCCAGGAACAGGTTCAGCGTAGCCCCCGTGCCCACCATCGTCAGGCTCCAGGGCTCAGTCTCCCGAAGGAAGCCCAGCTCCGAGAGGCGGCCCGACACGTCATCCAGCCGGTCGCGGCGGTACACGCCCCCCAGGGGCATGCCGAGGTATCGCTCGAGGAAGACCCGCCGGATGGTCACCGGACCTGTCACTACGATGCTATCCACATGATACAACGGGCCCACCTCCACCCTGACGCGACCTGCCAGCCGACCGGGACCCACCCGAACGCTGTCGAGCCCGACGGAGGCGAAGGGATAACCGTTGTCGTCCATCCAGGAAAGCCATCTCTCCGAACTCCGTCTTAGGGAAGCCAGGTCCACGGGGTCGCCCGGACGCGGGCGGTAGTCCCAACCTGCCGCATCCAGCCATGCGCCTGAGGATTGGGAAAGCTCGAAAGCATGCCATGTATATACGGGACCCGCATGGAACCATATCGAAGCGGAATGGGCACCCAGGACTGTACTGTCGAGGGAGGCCTCGAGCCGGCCCTCGGTCCGTATCGCCGGGAGGAAGGATTCGAGCCAGGCCTCGCAGGCCTGCCGGTCGCGGAAGGTAACAGGCAGTGGCCGGCAACGCCATGTCCGCAGCGTATCTTTGCCGACGGGATGCCAGACGAGGGCATAGTCCGACTGGCCGTGCAGTCGCCCCGATCCGAGGGAACAGCAGAGCATGGCCGCGCACATGTATCGCCTGAAGTGCCGCATCCCGGCAAAACTATGCAGCCAGACCCAATGCCGGCCCGACCCTGCGGCGTCTACATCCACGTGCCCTTCTGCCGGAAGGCCTGCCATTACTGCGATTTCCATTTTTCGACATCCACCACCCTCCGAAACGGCATGGTGGGAGCGATATTGCAGGAGATGGCCCTGACGCCGGGCACCGGGGGCCATGTTGCCGAGACGGTCTACTTCGGCGGGGGCACTCCCTCCCTCCTGCCGACGTCCGACATCGAAAGACTGCTGGCAGGCGTCGCCTCCATCCTTCCCATCGCCCCCGGCGCCGAAGTCACCTTGGAGGCGAACCCCGACGACATAGACGCAGGCAGGCTCTCCGAATGGAAGGCCGTCGGCATCGGCCGGCTCAGCATCGGCATCCAGTCGTTCCGCGACGAGGACCTCATCTGGATGAACCGCTCCCACGACGCCCGGCAGGCCCTCGGCGCCGTCGAGGCGGCACAGGCGGCCGGCTTCTCCGACATCTCCATCGACCTGATCTTCGGGTCGCCCGGCCTCGCCACCGAAGCCTGGGGCGCGAACCTCGACATCGCCCTCGCACTGGGCGTCCCTCACCTCTCCTGCTACGCCCTCACCGTGGAGGCGGGCACCCCGCTCGACGTCATGGTCCGCCGGAAGAAGAAGGCGTCTCCCGACCCGGAACGGCAGGCCGAGCAATACCTCATGCTCCTCGAAAGAAGCGCCGCGGCGGGCTATGAGGCCTACGAGATCTCCAACTTCTGCCTGCCCGGCCGCCGAAGCCGGCACAACAGCGCCTACTGGAAGGGCATCCCCTATTTCGGCTTCGGCCCGTCGGCGCATTCCTTCGACGGAACCCACCGGCGATGGAACATATCCTCCAACGCGGCCTATATCGAAGCCATCCGTGAGGGCACCATCCCCTTCGAGGCCGAGACGCTCACCCGGGAGCAGCGCCTCAACGAGTACGTCATGACCGCCCTCCGGACCATGGAGGGCATCGACCTCGGACATGTGGCGCAGGCCTGGGGGACGGGGGAGGCCGACAGGCTACGGAATGGCGTCGCAAGGCAGGTGGACTCGGGGATGGCCCTTCTTGCGCAGGACCGCATCCGCCTCAGCCGGGAGGGAAGGCTCTTCGCCGACGGCATCGCCGCGGAACTGTTTCGCTGAAGGGACGGACGGGTTCACACGAGCACATCCTCGACCTGGCGCATCCCCTCGGCAGCGGGAACACCCTCCCAGAGGATGCGGTATACCGCCTCGGCGATCGGGATCTCGGCACCCAGGCGACGGTTGACCTCGAAGATGCAGCGGCTGGCCGTCAGTCCTTCGGCCACCATGTTGAGCTCGATGCGGGCGGCCTGGACGGAACAACCGCGGCCGATCATGGTGCCGAACATGCGGTTGCGGCTGTAGGGTGAGTAGCAGGTCACGAGCAGATCGCCGAGGTAGACGGAGGCGGCATAGTTGGGTGACTTGCGGTGGTGCTGGTCGGCCTCCCGGTCGTGCACGCCCACCTCTATGTTGGGCACACCCGCACGACGGAGGAAGCCGGCCATCTCATCGGCGCAGTTGGCGATGAGCACGCTCAGGAAGTTGTCGCCGTACTCCAGTCCGTGCGCGATGCCCGCCCCGAGGGCGTAGATGTTCTTAAGCACCGCCGCGAACTGCACGCCATATACGTCGCCGTTCACGATGCAGTTCACATAGGGAGTGCGGAAGGCCGAGGCGATGGCCTCGGTGGCCGCGGCGTCAATGCCCGAGAAGGTGAGGTATGAGAGCTTCTCGGCGGCCACCTCCTCCGCATGGCAGGGCCCCATGACGGTATGGTAGTCCTCCAGCGGGAGTCCGAAGCGTTCACCGAGATATTCGTTGAGGAGCAGGTTCCGTTCCGGTACGATGCCCTTCATGGCAGAGAGGACCCTGCGGCCCTGCAGGTCGGCGGCCTCGAGCCCGGTGAGCGCCTCCCCCACATGGGCAGAGGGGACGGCCATCAAAACGACATCTGCATTCCTGACGACCTCCGCCACGTCTGTGTACAGCGTCAGGAGTCGGTTGTCGAAAGTGACCGAGCTGAGGTAATGGGGGTTGTGGCCACGCGTGCGGATATGTGCGGACACGCGCTCGTTGCGCACGCGCCAGGCGACCTGGCGGCCACCCTCCGTGAGGATCTTCACCAGGGCTGTGCCCCAACTGCCGCTGCCGATGATGCCGAACCTCATGGACTGACGATTGAAACGGCCGGAGCCTATTTCTTGGCCTCGAAGAGCTCCTCTTTGGAAACGACCTTCACCTTCATGCCGTTGCGCAGCGTCTTGCTGACGGTCGTGTACGGGCCCGTCACGACCTCCTCGCCTTCCTTCAGGCCGGAGAGGATCTCGATATGGCTGATGTCCTGGATGGAGGTGCGGACGGGCACGCGGCGCACAGTGCCGTCGGCCTGGAGGACAAAGACGACTTCGATCATATCCTCGGGCTTGCCAAGCGCCTCGTTGTTTGCAGTGCCGGAAGTTGCAGGCTTGGCCTCCTTCTTCTTCGATGACTCCTCGGCGACGAGGGCGGTGTCGTACCTGTCGCGGGTGGTGACGGCATTGAGGGGGACCGAGAGGACCCTGACATGGGTATCGGTCTGTATGTCGGCGCTGGCGCTCATGCCGGGCCGGAAGGGAAAGCTCTTGGGGCGGGCCGGATCGATCAGGTCGGCATAGCTCTGCGGCAGCAGCCGGATGCGCACCTCGTAGTTGGTTACGTCGGTGGCGGCCGTGGCGACCGTTCCGCCGGCGCCGCGGTTGGTGCTCGAGATCTGGGTGACGATGCCCTTGAACTTGCGGTCGTTGTAGGCATCCACTTCCACGACGGCGGTGTCGCCATAGCTCACCTTGGGGATGTCGTTCTCGCCGACGTCGACGCGGACCTCGATGACGCGGAGGTCTGCGATGCGCATCATCTCGGTGCCGGCCATCATGGAGTTGCCCACGACGCGTTCGCCCTTCTTGACGTTGAGGAGGGAGACGACGCCGTCCATGGGGGCGAGTACGCTGGTGCGGCCGAGGTCCTTGTCGGTGCGCTGCAGGCTGGCGCGGGCGCTGGCCACCGCGGCCTTGGTGCTCTGTATCGACTTGAGGGATGCGTTGACGTCGGCCTTCGCCGTCAGGAACGCGTTCTCGGCCTGCTCGAACTCGAGGCGCGAGATGACCTTCTCCTGGAAGAGCTGTCGCTGCCGCTCGTACTGGCGTTCGGCCTGTGCGAGCCGGGCCCTTACAGCCTCGAGGTTGGCGGTGGCGTTGCCCACCTGCGCCTCCTGCTGGTTGACGATGGCGGCCGCCTGGTCGCGCTGCGTGGCCAGGATGTCGGCATAGACGCGCGCCAGCAGCTGGCCCTTGCGCACGCTGTCGCCCTCCATCACGGTGAGCTCGACGATCTCGCCCGAGACGTCGGGACTGATCTTGACCTCCACTTCGGGATAGACCTTCCCGCTGGCGGTGACGACCTCCGTGATATTGCGATAGGACGTCATCCTTGCCGATGACACCTGCCATCTTCAGTCCAAAAAGGGTGCCGATGGCGACCACGAGTACCACCAGGGCCCATATCCATTTCTTGTCCATGTGTTCGAGTTTATCAGGCTTTCGGCGGATGCGCGCCTCAGAGGCGGATGCCGCGTCCCTTGTAGAATTCCAGCACCTTCATCCGGAAGACGAAGTCGTACTGCGCGACGAGTCTGTCGATGCGTGCGCGGGTGAGGTTGTTCTGTATGGTGAGCCATTCGATCGTCTGCATGACGCCCAGCTCGAAGCGACGCGTGGCCAGCTCGAAGGAGCGCTCGGCCGTCTGCACGGCCTTGGCGCGGGCCTGCAGGGTCTGGAAGGCGCCGAGGGCCGACTGGTGGGCGGTGTAGATGTCCTGCTTGAGCCTCAGGCTGTCCTGCTCCATCACCAGTGCCTGGCGGCGCACGTCGATCCGGGCGCGCTCGATGTTAGCCTTATTCTGTCCGCCGTTGAGGATGGGGACGCTGATGTTGAAGCCGATGCCCTGGCCGAACTGGTCCGACAGCTGCTTGCCCCATCCGTTCCACAGCTCGCCGAACGACTTGCGCGAGGTCTGCATCGAGAATTGCGGCGAATAGACGGGCAGCACGGTGGTGCCCGACTTGACGTAGGCGCCGGTCTGAGCCTCCCCGGCGAGGGTGTAGCCGGTCGTCTTCTGCAGGAACTGGTTGAAGTTGGAGTTGAGTTGGGCGAAGGCGCTGATCGAGGGCAGTCGTCGGCTGAGGGTCGCCTGCAGCTGCCGTTCGGCGGCGCCGGCGCGGAGCGCGTTGCCCTTGATCTGGGGCTGGTTGGAGAGTGCCAGCAGATAGATGGCCTGGGGGTCCTGTTCGAGGATGTTCTCGACGGGGATGTCAGCGACGGCGGGTATGGCGATCTCGAAGGGCGCGTCGGCGGGAAGGGTGAGGAGGTTCTTGAGGCCGAGGATGTCGAGCTGTAGCTGCGCCCTCGTCTGCACCAGGGTGGCGCTGTCGCGCGCCTCGGTGGCCTCCAGCTCGGCGGCGTTGAGTTCGGGGAGGGTGCCGGCCTCCACGAGCTTGCGGGTGTTGGCCAGCTGGGAGCGCGTCTGGCGGAGCACGATCCGGCTGAGCTCGACCTGCTCGTGGCTGAGGAGGGCGCGCAGGTACTGGTTGGCGACGTTGAGGGCGATGTCGTTGCGGGCCCTTTCGACCGTGGCCTGGGCCGCCTCGGCGTTCAGGCGGTTGGCATCTATCTGGTAGCGGAGGCTGCGGAAATTGTACAGCAGGGCGTTCGACTGCAGCGATACCTGCTCGAACATGGCCGATCGTGAGACGAAGATGTTGGTGGTCCTGTCGAGTGTACGGCCGAAGGAGAGGCCGTGGTTGAGGTTGCCGGCGAGGGTGGGGATGCGCTGCTGTTCGCTCTGCCATAATGTGACCTCGACCGTGCGGGCGTCCAGCTCCGTCTGACGCACGGAGATGCTATTTCGGACGGCGTATTCTACGCAGCGACGGAGGTCCCACAGGCCGGGGTCGGTCTGTGACTTCGTGGCAACGCTGGTCGTCAGGAGGATGGCGAGAAGGATGGCCTGCGGGCAGCTCTTGGTTCGCATATGGTTCCCCGTGGCTTGTCGTTGGCCACTTTGGCGGAACGCAAAGTTCAGGTGTTTTGAGAGTTCGGCAAAATCACATCTCACAGGTGGCCGGATCCGGAAGGGTTTGTGGCATCCCTGCGTCGTGTCAGGAAGTAGAGTACGACGAAGGCGGCCAGCACGCCCACAGCCGTGAGGGCGGTCCGGGGGGTTTCACGGGCGATCGACCAGGCCACGAACACATAGGCCGATATGAAGACGACGGGCAGGAGCGGGTAGAGGCGCATGGAGAAGAGCCCGGCATCGGAGCGGCCGACGCCGCGGCGGCGCAGGATGAAGAGGGTTGCGGCTGAGAAGGCCATGCCGATGCAGTCGAGGAAGATGCTGAAGCCCAGGATCTTGTCGAAGGTGTCGAGGAAGAAGAGGATGCCGATGCTCATGAGGGCGTAGACGGTGAGGCTGACGGTCAGCACGTCCCGTTTCCCGTCCTTCCGGGCGAAGGACCTGGGCAGGATGCCGTCGAGGCTCATGGCGTACATCACACGGGGGTTGCTCATGAGTATGACGTTGACATAGGCGAGCACGGCGAGGAAGAGGAGGAGCGAGAATAGCAGCCGGCCCGTCTCGCCGAAGGCCCTGCCCGCCACGATGGCGGCGATGCCGCGGGTGGTCTTGAGCTCCTCGAAGCCGATGATTTTGTAATAGGAGTAGCTGACGCTCAGGTAGAGTGCGATTACCACGAGGATGCCGGTGAGGATGCCCCTGGGCATGGTCCTGCGCGGGTCGCGGACGTCGCCCCCGAAGTTGATGGTCTGCTGGTAGCCGCCGTAGGTGAAGCAGACGGCCACGAGGGCGCTGCCGAAGGCGGTGACGGTTCCACCCCAGTCGCCGGGCGCGGTGGCGGTGACGGACTGCGGGGGTGCCCCGCCCGTCTGCGGCAGGAAGAGCGCAAGGATCAGGACCAGGATCATCCCAATCTTGACGCTCATGAGCACGTTCTGCGTACGGGAGCTCATGCGCAGTCCCAGCAGGTTCACGACGTAGAAGACAAGGATGGAGGCCATGGCGATGAGCGACTTGCCGAGGTCGCCGACGGGCTTTCCGGCGACGGCCTCGACGAGGTATTCGCTACCTATGAGCGCTACGGCCGACAGGGAGGCCGCGTTGGAGACAAGGATGATGCAGTTGACGGCGAAGGCCACCGAGGGATGGTAGGCCGTGGCGAAGATCTTATAATAGCCACCCGTCACGGGCAGCCGGGAACCGATCTCGGCATAGGTCAGGGCCCCGCAGAGTGCGATGACGCCACCCGCCAGCCAGGCCGTGAAGAAGACGCCGGGCGTGCCCGAGGCCCTGGCGGCATCAGAGGCCGTCCGGAAGATGCCCATCCCGATGACGAGCCCGATGACGATCATTGTCAGATCGAATCGGGAGAGCTGGTTCCTCGCATTGTCTTGCATACGCTGCTGTTTGCCGGCCGAACAACCCCCGGATGTCCGCTGCCGGGTTGGAAAGTATCGATTTCCGGGGGTATGGGCATCGGAAGGAAGCATCTGAACCCGGCACCCAATCGGAGGGGGATTGCATATCCCCTTCTCTTTGTGCCATTCCAGAAATGGACATGGATTGGAGACCGAAGCTGGGTATACAGTTCCATTGGCCCTGACAAGCCCCTCGCATCTCCCACCCTTGTCTTTTCCACGACCCCGTCCCGCGACTGTCAGGAATTTTTTTTGCAAGCATCCCCCCATCTGCCCACCTTTGCCGCCCATCCGGTTGCCGACCGCGCCCGCGGAAGGCATGAAAAGGGAAGTCCGGTACACATCCCGGCGCTATCCCCGTAGCTGTAAGG
>RGVM01000490.1 GCA_010027295.1 Chitinophagia bacterium | reverse complement strand
AATATGTCCCATCAGGCGCTCCAATTACGATTGAAGGCGCCCTTCCTGTGAAGGCAATGCGACAGTCAGGGACAGGCTGGCAAAGTAACCACGTCCAGCCGTGCAGGTCGGAATCCGTACATGCCAATTGGGAAGGTCCCTCAGCGGGGAAGGGATGCCAGCAGTTCGCCAACCACGGCCATCATCTCCGGGCCGCCGTTCACGCCGACGGACACCGTCGTCAGGTAGCCCGCATGGGGCAGGTTCCTCGACTTGTCGAAGAACACCGGCTTCAGGAGGTAGCCCATCGCGTCCATGCCCAATCCCAGCACAAACTTGGGCCCCTCGCCCGGCATCAGCCGCTTCGACTCGATGCCGTAGTACGGCGACGACTCGCCCGGATGCGTCACGAAGCGGGCCGGCCCGATGCGGAAGGCGGCGATCTCGGTGGTGACCTTCCGCCCGATCCGGCGGTCGATCACGCCCAGCAACGAGAGCAGCCGGAACCCCACCGACCGCACCGACATCCGGAAGACGCGGCTGCGGAAATCGATGCCCCGGACGGAGTCCACAGGGGCCTTGTCCAAGGCCTCGCACACGGCACGGGCCAGTCCTGCCCCCCGCGAATCGGCAAAGCCGAAGTCGTCGGGGCCCACCGGCTGCACCCAGCCGCCGATACTGCCTTGCAGGAACAGATTGACACCGCCCACGGCGGAATCCATGAAACGGTAGTGGCCGGCCACCCAGTCGCTCGAGACCAGCTTCCACTCGGGACCTATCACCGTGGGATGGCAGGCGAAATTGGTCAGCGTGGCGATGGACCGGCCCGCCTCGTCGGCGAAGCGCAGCGCCGTGACAGACCTGTCGAGCTCGTCGGGGATGGAGCGGTTCACCACCCAGCCCTGCCCGTACTCCGAAGCCCCGTGGAAGAGACGGGCCGGACGCCGGGCTTCAAGGGCGCGGACGACCTGCGCCGCACATATTTCGGTTAATCGTTCCCGGTAGACCTTGTCCACACCCGACCGGAAACGCCCGGGCCCCCAGAGACCCACGATGTCGGGCCCGCAGTGCGTGTGGGTGGATGACAGCACGATGCGCCCGGGGTCGAAGGCCTTTGCCGGCATGCGGGAGGACACTTTCCGGCGGATCGCCTCCAACTCGGTGTGCAGCATGCCGATGCAGTCGACCGTCAGCAACACCACGGTCTCATCCCCGGCACTCACGGCGACCGCCTTCGCATAGAGCGAGTCGTGCATGCCCACCGACAGGCCCGCCCCCGAGTAGCCCGCCAGCCAGACGGGCGCGAAGGGCGTGACGGAAGCTGAGGACGCCCCCACCCTGAAAGGGTATGCATCGCCGGACTGGGCGGCAAGGCCGCCGGACAACGACATCAGGAGGACGGGCACGAAAGCCAGCTGCCTGACAACGCGGAGACAGGAGTAAAACGGAGGCGAATCGCTTCTCTTCATGGAGTAGGGTCTATATGCAAAACCATTCAATGCAGCCTGTCCAGAAACCTCAGGATGGCCTCCGCCACGGCATCCGGCGTCTCCTCCATCGGCACGTGGCCCGAGCGAGGGATGACGACGGCCACGCTGCCCGGGATGTCGCGTGCGAAGTGCCCGGCATTCTCCACATCGATCAGCCGGTCGTCTTGCCCCCATATGATCAGTGTCGGCACCCGGATGGAACGGATGCGCTCCGGCTGGGGCTGTCGACGCGATTGGAAGAGGTCGACCGTGGCCTGCCGGTTGCCTTCCCGCAGCAGCAGTTCGAAATAACGGTCCACCAGGGCCTCGTTCACCCTGGCCGGGTCGGAATAGCTGTCTTCTAGGCTTTTCCGGATCAGGGCCCTGGGCGTGAAGCTGGATAGCAGCGAGGCCACTCCGGGCATGGCCGCCAGCTTGAAGCCGAGGTTCCCCTTTTCATTCTTCCTGGGGTAGCCGCTGGCATCGAGCAGGATGAGGGCCCGGATCCGTGGGGTGTCGGCCAGCGCCGTGTTCCAGGCGATGCCGCCGCCGAGGGAGTTGCCCCCCAGTATGCACTGCCCGACCCCGATCCGCTGGAGCAGGGAATCGACGAAAGCCACATAGGAAGCGGTCGTGTATTGTCTATCGGGGGAGGCTCCCGTCAGCCCGAAGGCGGGCAAGTCCATGCGTATGATCCGCTTCCGGGGTCCTATCCGCTGTACAATACTATCCCAGGTGTGCAGGCTGGAGGAAGTGCCATGGATAAGCACCAGCGGCAGCGAATCCCTCGGATCCCCCTCGTCCTTGTAATGCACACGCATGCCCAGGAGGTCCATGAACCTCGAGGCGGAATCGGCATAGCGGCGCTCTATCTCCGCGGCCGGGATGTCGGCGCGGTAGAGCAGGGCAGCCGCCAGAAGTGGCAGAAGCGGCAGCAGCCAAAGGGCTTTCTTCCATTTGCGCGCGGACATGTTCGTATCTT
>RGVM01000489.1 GCA_010027295.1 Chitinophagia bacterium | reverse complement strand
ATCACCAATGGACGCTTCGAATATCCCACCGGATTTTGTCCTGGCACCATTCCATTCGATTTCAAAGAAGTGCAGAACTGTCCGAATCCGGACACGCCGGCCGTTACCCTCAAGAGCAACGAGGACAGATACTTCTGTCCCACATTCTTCTTCGAGACGGGCGGCGGCAGTTGCCGTTTCAAGTTCGAATTCATCGCAGGCGGGAGTTACAATGACGCCACCGACAAGGGAAGTCCGGTGATCTTGCGGAACGTCTATGTCAACAGCTACGATATAGACGGAAACGCCGACTGCTCGACACCCAACCCGGCATCCAATCAGTACAACGACTTCAGCGGCTTCAACTCTGCCGCCCGCGCGACGCCCGGCTCCCGGATAGCCGCCAGCTACAACAGCGCATCCGGCATGACCCGCTTCATGTCCATCTCAAACTGCAACATCGCAGATATCAAGGACCCCACCACCCGGATCCGAGTGGAATATCAGTTCCTGCAGGAGTTTGAGGTCGAAGTTGGGATGACCGGAAGGGGCAGGGCCTTCTACATGTTCGACTTCGGCCCCGGTCCCAACTTCACCCCGATGATGCTCTACTCCCCCATCCTGGACCTGAACACATTAGGGAGCGGTGACGGATACAACAATGTCACGACCCTCTGCTCCACGCCGGAACGGCTAAGCAAGGGCAGCAGCAACATCACAAGCCTGAACAACAGCATCGAAGAGTTGGTCATCGCCGTACCGGCTACCGACATTCGGGACGGCAATGCGGAAATCCTCGCCACGGACATCCGAACACCATCCCAGCAGATCCCTCTAGGTACCCCCTTCACCGGCAGTCAGACATTGACCGTGACCGGGACCACCTATACCGTAACCAAGACGGTGACATCATCTGGTATGCGACAGATGAGCTTCACCAAGAACGGAGGAAGCATGACCAACAACGAGGCCGAGAAGCTGCTCGACTCTCTTGTATACTTCAACTCCGTCAACTCAGCAGGTCTTAGGCGGTTCACCATCTGGCTCAGAGAGAGCGTGGTGACGTCCACATTCGCGTTCTTCGAGGTCTATGGAGG
Organism: Chitinophagia bacterium; assembly: GCA_010027295.1. GTDB lineage: Bacteria > Bacteroidota > Bacteroidia > Chitinophagales > Chitinophagaceae > Pollutibacter. Next base: position 1,354 of record RGVM01000489.1, on the reverse strand, counting down.
TTGTATCGTGCTCTCGGCCTCCGCCCCCGCCCTCACCGCACGCGCGGAAAAGGACAAGGTATGGCTGAGCTGGCGTCTGGGCGACCCGCTGCGTACCCGAATGACATCGATAGAACGGGTAACCGCAGACCGCCCGGATTGGGAACAGGTCCATGAACGTGCCACCATTCCGGACGACGCGCCGGGCCAGACAGTGGAACTCGTGGATATGCCCAGGCTGTCGGGGACATTCCGGTACAGACTGGTGGAGACCGACTTCTTCGGTGCCCGCCGGGTATCGGCCGAGAAGGTCGTACGCATATCCCTCGAAGGATGGCCCGGATTCTATCCGAACCCTGTTTCGAACGGGAAGCTCAATGTCAGGATGGACAGGGAAGGACCGGTATCCGTCTATGACGCAGTCGGCCTAAGGGTGTTCCAGGCCCGTCTTCCAGCCGGCATTCAAAGGATCTCAATAGGCTTCCTGAAGCCTGGGAACTACACCCTGGTGACGGATAAGGGTGGATCACCCCTCATCGTGCGCTGAGGGTAAAGACTCCGGCAAGTCCGGTGGATGCAACGGGACTATCTGAAGAACCCATGCGGGAATGTGCATCCAAACCCTTTGCATACGGCATGCCCGGGAAAGAGATACCCGACCCTTCGAGTCAGGAGAAGACCCTGAGCGTGGTGCCTGTGAGCTGTGTGTTGTATTGAGTCAGCGGCTTGTTAGCCGGGCCTGCTGTGACTGTTCCCGTGACCGAGAATGTGGCGCCGTGGTTGGGGCAGTAGAAACGATTGTTGGCCCCCTGAAACTGCACGGACGTGCCTTCGTGGGTACAGGCCTGTGATACGGCGATATAAGTGTTCTGCAGGGTCCTCGCGACAATGACATTGTTCTTGTAGATATACCCTCCTGCCGTGTTCAGCGCTGCGTTGGCAGTGGCCGAGAGATCCAGCGTGAAATCGACGGCGGTGGGCGCCGTACCATCTTTGCTGCAGCCGGCCATGCATGCGCCCATGAAGACGGCTGCACCGCCAAGACCCAGCTGGGAGAGGAATTCCTTTCTGTCCATAATGCGTGTGATATGTGAGTTTGTGAATCGTTCGACCCATGCATAATGCAAAATCGATGCCATCGGTTGGGTCGTATGTGGTTCCGCACCAAAAAAAACGCCCCCACCCCAAAGATTTTCAGCTCGAAGGGCGCCTAAATAAGCATACATTGGATGAAAACCCCGACATGTCCAAAATACCAGGGTTGCTCTGTCAGCTATCGGTCGCGCTCTGTATCTCATATGCCTCCCTAGGACAGTCTTCGGCTTTCTCTGCCGATTGGCTTGGTCTGAAAGGCAATATCGACAAGTACCCCGTC
>RGVM01000488.1 GCA_010027295.1 Chitinophagia bacterium | reverse complement strand
CGGGCGTCGCCAGCATTCTTCTCGAAGCCCACGCCCGGCTCCATAAGGTTCACCCAGAAGAGGCCGATGAGGAGGGAGAACAGGGAGGCCGTGACGAACCAGAGCATCGCCTTCCCGCCCACTCGGCCTACGGTGCCCAGGTCGCCCAGCTTGGCGATGCCCACCACGAGTGTCGAGAACACCAGCGGTGCGATGATCATCTGCACCAGCCGGAGGAAGATATTGGCGAGGATCTTCAGGTTGGCGGCCCAGCCGGCCACCACATCGGCGGACAGGTTCCGGTGCATGACGTACCCGATGCCGATGCCGGCGAGCATGGAGAGGAATATCGCCGTAGTGAGACGGTTGCCCTTGTTGCCCATGGTGGAGACTTGCTCCCGCAATATATGACATATGGGGTTATACCACCAGCGTGTTAGCGCCAACGGTTCATATATGTGGATCCCGGGTCAGCCAGTCCCCGGAAGAAGGTATTTTGGCCCGGGAACCGATTTACTCTTTATCTTGGGGGCATGGGAAAATCACCCACTTACCATTTATATACCAAACCATGAGTCTGTTCAGAAAAAAGGACCTGGCCAGTCTGCTGGCGCAGGCCGACAACGGGGAGAAGGGTCTGAAGCGCACACTGGGTGCCGCCAACCTCGTGGCGCTGGGCATCGGCGCGATCATCGGCGCGGGCCTGTTCGTACGCACGGCCGCCGCCGCCGGACAGGCCGCCGGACCGGCCGTGACGCTCTCCTTCGTGGTGGCCGCCATCGGCTGCGCCTTCGCGGGCCTGTGCTACGCCGAGTTCGCCGCGATGATACCCGTCGCGGGCAGCGCCTACGCCTACAGCTACGTCACCATGGGCGAACTCATCGCCTGGATCATCGGATGGGCCCTGATCATGGAATATGCCCTCGGAGCGGCCACCGTCTCCATCGCCTGGAGCGAGTACCTCAACAAGCTGCTGGGAGGGGCGGTGCCCTATGAATGGTCGCACTCCCCCCTCGAGTCGGTCACGATCGACGGGGTCACACACACCGGCATCATGAACCTGCCCGCCCTGGTCATCCTCCTCCTGCTCACGCTGCTGCTCATCAAGGGCACGCAGGAGAGCGCCTTCGTCAACGCCATCATCGTTTTCGTGAAAGTGGCCATCGTACTGCTCTTCATCGCCCTGGGCTGGCAGTTCATCGAGCCCGCCAACCACACGCCCTACATGATCCCCGAGGGTACGGCCGGCCACGAGGGCTTCTTCAAGCACGGCTACGGCGGCATCCTCGGCGGGGCGGCCATCGTCTTCTTCGCTTTCATCGGGTTCGACGCCGTCAGTACGGCGGCCCAGGAGGCCAAGAACCCCAAGCGCGATATGCCCATCGGCATCCTCGGCTCGCTCGTCGTATGCACCGTCCTCTACATCCTCTTCGGACATGTGCTCACCGGCGTGGCGCCCTACACCGACTTCACCGACCCCACGAAGGGACAGGAAGCCTCCGTCGCCTACGTCATCACCGAATACATGAAGGGATACGAATGGCTCTCCACCCTTATCACCGTGGCCATCCTCGCCGGCTTCTCCTCGGTCATCCTCGTGATGCTCATGGGACAGAGCCGCGTCTTCTACACCATGAGCCAGGACGGACTCATCCCCAAGGCCTTCGGCGACCTGCACCCACGCTTCCAGACGCCCTACAAGGCCAACCTGATCCTCTTCGTCTTCGTCGGTCTCTTCGCCGCCTTCATCCCCGGCCACATGGCCGGCGACCTAACCAGCTTCGGCACCCTCTTCGCCTTCGTACTGGTCAGCCTCGGCGTCTGGATCCTCCGCAGGAAGAGCCCGGAGATGCAGCGCCCCTTCAAAACCCCGCTGGTGCCGCTGGTGCCCATCCTCGGCGCCATCATCTGCCTCGGCATGATCGTGGCCATCGACCAGCGCACCCTGCTGTTCGCCATGGTTTGGATGGCGGTGGGACTGCTCGTCTACTTTGGCTACAGCCGCAGCCGCAGCAAGCTTCACCGTCCCGGCGAGATCCTGCCCAAGGCCTCCGACTTCCAATAATTCATCTCATCGCTATCCCGTCCGCCTCAGCGGACGGGATTTTTTTGCCCGGCCGTATCGTAGATTTGCAGCCCGAAAGAACCATCCCACCCCAACCACACACCGAAGCCCATGGGACGCATATTCGAAGTCAGGAAGGCCACCATGTTCGCCCGCTGGGACCGCATGGCCAAGCAGTTCACCCGCATCGGCAAGGAGATCGCCATCGCCGTCAAGTCCGGCGGTCCCGACCCCGACACCAACCCCGCCCTGCGTCGCTGCTTCCAGAACGCCAAGAGCGTCAACATGCCCAAGGACCGCGTGGAGGCCGCCATCAAGCGCGCCATGGGCAAGGAGATGGAGAACTACGAGGAGATCCTCTACGAGGGCTACGGCCCCCACGGGGTC
>RGVM01000487.1 GCA_010027295.1 Chitinophagia bacterium | reverse complement strand
GTTATGGTCCAAGAACGCATATCAGCAGCTCTTTGATTCACAATCTCCTGCGGATTTCAGTGCCCTCGCGGCCCGAGTGATGGCGCCGTCGGGTGACTGACCGGGGCAAAGTCGCAACGATGGGTGCAGCTCCCGGGACCGACGGCAGGGAAGGCGGATATCACGTACCGGTGATGTTGCGCGAGGCCGTGGAGGCCCTGGCAGTACGTCCCGACGGTGTGTACGTCGACTGCACCTTCGGTGGCGGTGGCCACAGCCGGGCCATCCTCGAGCGGCTGGGTCCCGAGGGAAGGCTAGTGGCCTTCGACCAGGATGAGGATGCGCGGCGCAACCTGCCCGATGACGCCAGGCTCATCTTCGTACAGGAGAACTTCCGCCACGTGGGCCGCTTCCTCCGCGTACATGGCCTGATTCCCGTCGACGGCGTGCTGGCCGACTTGGGGGTCAGCAGCCACCAGTTTGACGAGGGTTCAAGGGGCTTCTCCATCCGGGCCGATGCGCCGTTGGACATGCGCATGGACCGCCGCACCGCGGCCGACTGGCTGAGGGACCGCAGCGAGGCCGAGTTGCAGGACATCCTGGGCAGGTATGGCGAAGTGCCTAACGCCCGGACGCTGGCGGCCGCCATCGTGGCCGCCCGCCGGCTGAGTCCCATCGAAGGCGTACGCGACCTGTTGCAGGTCCTGGAACCGCTTTCCAAGGGCAACCCCCACCGGTACAGGGCCCAGGTCTTCCAGGCGCTCCGTATGGCGGTGAACGACGAGACGGGCGCGCTTGAGGAGCTGCTGTCGCAGATGCCCGGGCTGATCCGTCGGGGTGGAAGGCTGGTGGTGATCACCTTCCACAGCCTGGAGGACCGGATTGTGAAGCGCTTCATGCGGGGAGGCTCCGCCGGGGACGACAAGGTGGACGTGCTTTATGGCACTCGACCGGAAGCCCCATTCGAGCCGCTGTACCGGAAGCCACTGGAGGCGACGGAAGGGGAGACGAGGATGAATCCAAGATCGCGGAGCGCCCGCCTGAGGGCGGCGGTCCGGACCTGAAGAGGGATACGATGACACAGGAAAAACACACGAGTGATGAAGCAGGCAAAAGTGCCGTACAGAGGCCCGGAAGGCCCCGGAAGTCCACATGGCGCAAGCGCATATTCGACCAGCGCTGGATATTGGACCATACGCCCTACCTGCTCTTCCTATGCATGCTGGCGGTGGGGTACATCTACAACGGGCATCACTCGGAGAAGAGGATCAAGGACATCAACCGTACCGCACAGGAACTCAGGGAGCTCGAGTACGAATACAAGACGCTGAAAAGCGAACTCATGTTCAGGGAGAAGCAGAGCGAGGTGGTGAGGGCCGTGGCGCCGGCCGGACTGAAGCAGCCTTCCCAGCCGCCATACCGCCTCACCGACACGCTGCCCTGACGGTAAAACGAACGAACCATGGATGTCAAGAAGGATATATTGTGGAGGGTGTACCTGGTATTCCTGGCCATCGTCGCCTGTTGCGTGATGGTGGTCGGAAGGGCCTTGTACATACAGACCGTCCAGGGCTCCTACTGGAAGGCGTTGAGCGATAGTCTTCATCTGGCCTACCGCGAGACGGATGCCGACAGGGGCACCATCTACAGCGAGGACGGAAGCATCCTGAGCTCCTCTATCCCTTTCTTCGACGTCCGCATTGACTTCAGCGCCGATGGTCTCCGCGAGAAGGGCGGCAAACGATTCCACCAGCATGTCGACACCCTCTCCATCGGGCTCTCTGCCCTGTTCGGAGACATGTCGCCCGAGGGGTACCGGAAGGTCTTGACAGTGGCATACCGAAAAAAGGAGCGCTATTTCCTGCTGAAGCGCAACATAGACTTCCGACAATACCGTGCATTGAACGAATTCAAATTCCTCAAGGGCGGACGCAACCGGAGCGGCTTCATATTCGAAGAGCACGAGAAGCGGATCATGCCCTTCGGGCTCCTCGCCAATCGGACCATCGGGCTGTCCCGCACACATGTGGATGCGAGGGGCCGGCTCGTGAACGCCAACGTCGGGTTGGAGCTCACCTATGACAGCATCCTGCGTGGCGTCAACGGCAAGCGCCTGGTGCGCCGACTCTCCGGGGGTGCCTTCGTGCCGGTCGAGGGCTCCGAGATCGAGCCCGAAGACGGCAAGGATCTCGTGACCACGCTCGACATCAACATGCAGGATATCGCCCAGGGGGCCCTCATGAAAATGATGGTCTCCAACGAGGCGCTGCAGGGTACCTGCATAGTCATGGAAGTGGCCACGGGCAAGATCAAGGCCATCGCCAACCTCGGCCGCCGCACGGACGGCACGTATTACGAGGACATGAACTACGCCATCCGCGGCTCCGAGCCGGGCTCCACCTTCAAGCTGGCGACAGTCCTCGCGCTGCTGGAGGACGGATATGCCGGCCTCGACACCGAGGT
>RGVM01000486.1 GCA_010027295.1 Chitinophagia bacterium | reverse complement strand
TGCTGCACGATGCGGTTGTACTTGTAGGCCGCCTCGATCATCTTGCGGCCCTCATGGATGTTGTGGGTGGCGGGCTTCTCCACGTACACGTCCTTCCCCGCCTGGCAGGCCCAGATGGTCTGCAGCGCATGCCAGTGGTTGGGCGTGGCCAGGGTGACGGCGTCGATGTCTTTCGACTCGTAGAGGCGCCGGAAGTCCTGCTCGATTCGGACCTTCTTCCCGTATTTCTTCTCGAACTCTGCCGCGCGCTCCTGCAGGACGTTGCGGTCGGGGTCGGCCATGGCCACCACTTCCACGTTGGCGGAGGCGGCGAGGTCCATCACTTCTTCGATGTGCGACTTGCCCCGGCCGTTGACGCCGAGCACCGCCACACGGATACGGTCGTTTGCGCCGATGACGCCTTCGTGCCGGACAGGCGCGGTCGCGGCCTGCACGGTCGCGGTGCCGACGGCCGAGGCCATCGCAGTGCCGGCGGCTGAACGGATGAAGGAACGCCGGTCGAGGGATGTTTTGCCTTTCATGTTGTGAGTTTGTTGGGGGGTGGGAATCCTCCACCCATGCATGAAAATAGGGCATTTCAGCATGTACCTCACAGCGCCCGCCATCTTCCGCATTTTTCCTATTTTCAAGGTATGAACGGAATGATACAAACGGCGGCGCTGGCCCTCGGCCTGATGCTGCTCACATCGGCCACGACGGACCGGGAGCCACGGCTCAGGAGGATCTTCAACGGCAGGGACCTGACCGGCTGGACCGTCTCACAAGGCGCCGACCAATGGACGGTCGCCGGACGGGAACTCCTCGTCAGGAACAACGCAGAACGCAAGGGCTCGATCCTGTGGACGCAGAAGTCGTACCGCGACTTCATCCTGCAGGCCGACTTCCTCATGGGCGACGGTACCGTCGACTCCGGCTTCTTCCTCCGCTCCGAAAAGGACCAGATACAGATAGGCATCTCGGGGTCGCTCAAGCGCGACCTCACCGCATCCCCCTACATCCCCGGGAAGGGATATCCCGTGGAGGCGAAGGTCGCCGACATACTCAGGCTCAAGGACTGGAACACGATGAAGATCCGGGTACGCGGCAACGCCTACACAGTCTGGCTCAACGGGCGGGAAGTCATGAACTACACATCCGCCACGCTGCCGGAGACGGGCCCCATCGGCATCCAGCTGCACCCGAAGAACGAGATGTCGATCCGTTTCCGCGACATACGGCTGGCGGAGCTCTGAACGGCTGCGACACTGTGCACGAACGGTGGCCTCGCCCTCCTCCTGAAGTCATTTTCCTTACTTGCCTCCAAATATCCGTGCCACCAGTCCTTTCTTTTTACCGCCTTCTGTTGTTGCACCCGGCTGTGCATCAGGCGTCCCTTCGGGGGTCGGGGTCTCGGATTCTCTGGCGGGTTCTGCCACCGGGGCCTCGGGATCGGGCGTCGACTCCTTGCCCACGGCCACATCGCTGTCCTTGAATTCGAAGACCTCGGGGTCGACCTCCGTGGCGGCCTCGCCCTCGCGGGCGGCCTCGTCGATGGCCGTCTTCTTCTGCTCCACGGAGGCGATGATGCCATCGAGGACGATGTTCCCGTCCGGCTTCAGCAGCCTGTCCATCTCTGCCAGGATGCCGGTGGCCGTGTCGAGTTCCCGGACGACAACCTCCAATTCTCTTTGTATCTTCTCGAGGCGGGCCAGTTTCGTCTGGAGTCCCTTCTCGAACTTGGCATTGCCCTGGAGCATCTTCTTATCGTACCATTCGGGCGTCTTCCGGTGGATGAAATTGGTGATGCCGGCCCCGGAGCCGCCCGCGCCCCAGCCGAGGCTTCCCTTCTCCGTGGCTTCCGCATGCTTGTCCTTCTGTCGCTTCAGCCATTCCGCATGGGTGTTGCGGAAGTTCTCCACCAGCTGGCTGTTGCGATCGTTCTTCTCGGTGAGGGCGTCGCGTTTGGGGGTGAAGCGTGCCACCAGGCGCTCGAAGCTGGCCGTGAGCTTGGCCTTGTGTCGCGCTATGATCTCGGCGCCTTCCTCGTCCTGGTCGTCCTCTCCGGAAAGCCTGAGCTGGTCGATGGTCTGCATGAGGCGTTCCAGCGCCTGGCGATAGGCCTTGTGCTGGACCTGGTTCGGGGGGGCGGGTATGCCGAGGGCGGCTCCGCTCGCACCCGTCTGTCCGAGTCCTTTGAAGATGTTGGACCGGCTCTGCTCGAGTTTCTCGCCGCCCATGAAGTCGTAGCGCAGCGTATAGGGCTGCCCGGCGCGCGTAGCGACGACCTGCGCGATCGACCCGCCGGGCTCCCCGATGTAGAACCAGGCTTGCTGTCCGCCGTCGCTGCCGCCGCTGGTGATCCGCATCGCATTGACTGATCCCGTGCGCGTCCAATTCGCGCCGGGAGGCGTGATGGCGCTGGCGATCGTTTCTTCGAAACTGCCGTCGCGGATCAGATTGAGTGGATCGACGTCG
>RGVM01000485.1 GCA_010027295.1 Chitinophagia bacterium | reverse complement strand
GGGGTCGGGGGCATACACCGGGACATCTTCACGATGGGCGCGCGCCCTATTGCGGCGCTCAACTCCTTGCGCTTCGGGAACATAGAGTCCAGCCACACCAAGCACCTGATGCGGGGTGTCGTGCGCGGCATCGGCGACTACGGCAACTGCTTCGGCGTACCGACGGTGGGCGGGGAGGTCTATTTCAACGATTGCTACAACCAGAACATCCTCGTCAATGCGATGTCGGTCGGCATCGTCAACGTCGGTGAGACGGTCTCTGCTATTGCCCAGGGGGTAGGCAACCCCGTGTTCATCGTCGGCTCTGCTACCGGGAAAGACGGCATCCACGGGGCCACGTTCGCCTCTGCCGACCTCACGGAAGACTCTGCCGAAGACCTGCCTGCCGTGCAGGTAGGCGACCCTTTCCAGGAGAAACTGCTCCTGGAGGCCAGCCTGGAGGCTATCCAAACCGGTGCCATCGTCGGGATGCAGGATATGGGCGCGGCGGGCATCACCTGCTCGACCTCCGAGATGAGCGCCAAGGGCAAATCGGGTATGCGCGTGGACTTAGATAAAGTGCCCACCCGGCAGCCCAACATGAAAGCCTGGGAAATCCTCCTCTCCGAAAGCCAGGAGCGCATGTTGATCGTCGTGCACAAAGGCCGGGAGCGCGACATCGAGGCGGTCTTTGAAAAGTGGGACCTGGAATGTGCCCAAATCGGGGAAGTGACCGATACCGGGCTGCTCGAATTCTATCGCCATGGCGAAAAAGTAGCCGAAGTACCGGCCGATTCCCTCGTGCTGGGAGGCGGTGCCCCGGTTTATATCCGCGACCAGGCACGGCCCAAATACCTGGAAAAAATCCAAAAATTCAGGCTCTCGTCTGTCCAGGCACCGCAAAACTTCCTCAAGGCCGCCCGGCAGTTGTGGACCTCCCCCAACCTGGTGTCGAGGCGCTGGATCTACCAGCAATACGACTCCATGGTTCGCACGAACACCATGACCACCAATGCGCCCTCCGATGCAGCGGTCGTGCGCATCAAGGGCAGTGAGAAAGCCCTGGCGATGACGACGGACTGCAACTCGGCATACGTATATGCCGACCCATACGTCGGGGCGATGATTGCCGTGGCGGAAGCTGCCCGCAACATCGTTTGCTCCGGCGGTATCCCGGTCGGGGTCACCAACTGCCTAAACTTTGGCAACCCCTACAACCCGGAGGTGTACTGGCAGTTTGCCCAGGCCGTGCGCGGCATGGGCGATGCCTGCCGCAAGTTGAATACGCCGGTCACCGGCGGGAACGTCAGCTTCTACAACCAATCGGTGTACCAGGACCGTACGGAGCCGATCTTCCCCACCCCTACCATCGGCATGGTCGGCGTGCTCGACCAGCTGAGCTACCACACTACCTTGTCGTTCAAGAAAAAAGGGGATGCCATCTACATGTTGGGCACACCGCACAACGACCTTGGCAGCTCGGAGTACCTGCGCCATGTGTGCCATATCCCCTTTTCGCCCGTTCCGCATTTCGATATGGAGGAAGAACTCCTGATCCAGCAGAACGTAACCCAGCTGATCCGGCGAAAGATGATCCACTCCGCTCACGACATATCCGACGGGGGGCTGTTCACGGCGTTGATGGAGTGTGCCATGGCTGGTCAACTCGGCTTTGATGTGGAAACCGACTATAATTTCCGCAAAGATGCCTACTGGTTTGGGGAGAGCCAGAGCCGCATTGTAGTCACCGTAAACCCTTCCAAGGAAGACGACCTGGTCAACTTTCTCAACCTGCACAACGTTCCTTTCTCCAGGGTCGGCGATGTCACCGCGGGCAATCTCTCCCTCGACAACGAAGACCTCGGCCCGATCAGCGAATGGGAGGGCGTTTACCTGGAAACCATCGAAAAAAAGATGGAACACGCCCTGTAAACCGCAGCGCACACCCTGGTATCTTCTACAACACTTATACGTAACCATCACTTATGAAAACCGCGTTCCATCTTTTCTTCGCAGCACTCGCCCTGCTCACGCTGACCCAATGCGAGACCAAGGGCACTGTCATCAAAGGAAAAATCTCCGGTGGGGAGAACCTGCAAGTCTTCCTCGATGAAGTCGTCATTGGCAAAGCGGCCAATATTTTGGGCAAAGCCGACATCAACTCCAGCGGGGACTTCAAGCTCAGCTTCCCCGAAGGCCTGGAAGCCGGCGTCTACACCCTGCGCGTAGGTGCGGGCCGGATCAACCTCGTGCTCAACGGCGATGAAAAAGACATCGCCATCAACGGCAACGTCAACGGTATGAACAACTCCGACATCCAAATAGAAGGTTCCGAGGATTCGAAGGTACTCGCCGAGACCGTCCGCAAGCTCATCGCCCGGCAAATGACGTCCAACGATATTGACAACTTCATCAAAGGGGCGGCCAATCCTTTTACCGGGGCGTTCGTGGCCTTTATCTCCCTGGGGCAGGAAGGGCAAT
>RGVM01000484.1 GCA_010027295.1 Chitinophagia bacterium | reverse complement strand
CGTGACCGGATTCACCCGGGCCAGCATTCTTCGTTCCAACCGTGTTTCGCCTGACTGGTTCGGATCCCCGGGTGTGGCAGAAGTCCACTTCCCCTCCAGCGTTTCCACATCCCCCTGCCTCAGGTAGGTCAGGCGGTGGGTCTGGAACATATCCTTGAAATCCGACGGTGTGTTGGATTTGACCTTGGCCACTTCCGTGACAGAGATGGAACGACTGCCTTTGTCGTAATTGCCCTCTAGACGGCATATAACATAGTGTCGCTTTCCCGAGATCATGAAATACGTGTAGGAATATCCCTCGACTTGTGACCCTCTGATGTCGAGTTCCATGATGTACTCAGTTTTCCCACCCCAGAGATCACCCGTGGTGGCGAAACTTCCTGTCCACTGCCCTTTCAGGGCCTGGGCATCCAGGCTGACAGGCAGGATGAGACCAGAGACCAGGAACCAGATCAGAGGTAGGGCTTTCACATGAGGCATTGTCATCTTTGACAGGTTCGTTGACTGATGCAAAATAAAGGTATACGGCCATTATGCATCCGGCCCGCAATTTGACAAGAGAGCGGCTCGCTCTTTTCGTGTACGGGTGCAATATTATGAATAGCGGAGACCGAGGCAACACAATACTTCGTTAATTTCGCACCCGGTTACCGGGTTTGGGCCCGGTCAAATGTATTCCGATGATCCAAATCACATTGCCCGACGGAGCGGTCAGGAGCTACGAGGCGGGCGTCAGTTCGATGGATGTCGCACGCTCCATTTCCGAGGGTCTGGCTCGCAAGGTATTGGCCGCCCGCGTAAACGGGCAGGTATGGGACGCCATGCGCCCGATTATGGGTGATGCCACCCTGCAATTGCTGACCTGGGATGATACGGACGGTAAGAGCACCTTCTGGCACTCCTCAGCACACCTCATGGCTGAAGCCGTTGAGTTGATGTTCCCGGGTGTGAAGTTCTGGGTGGGGCCGGCCGTAGACAGAGGATTCTACTACGACATGGACCTGGGCGACAGGAAACTTTCGGAGGATGATCTTCGATCGTTGGAAGAGAAGATGGCAGAGCTGGCCTCCAGGTCCAATCCCTATGTCCGGAAAGAGGTACCCAAGCCGGAAGCCCTGGCCTATTTCGGGGAGAAGGGGGATGAATACAAGCTCGACCTCCTCGCGGGGCTGCAGGACGGGGAAATCACTTTCTACACGCAAGGGGGCTTCACCGACCTTTGCCGTGGCCCGCATATTCCTCATACCGGATTGATCCGCGCCATCCGCCTCACTGGACTGGCAGGTGCCTACTGGAAAGGTGATGCAAAAACCAACAAGAAAGAACTGGACGAGCATCTGCTGATGCTCGAGGAGGCGAAGAAGCGGGACCACCGCAAGCTCGGCCGGGAGCTGGGTATCTTCACCTTCGATGACGACGTAGGTCCGGGCCTTCCCTTGTGGATGCCCAACGGAACTATCATCATCGAGGAGTTGGAGGAACTGGCCCGTGAGACGGAGCGGGACGCCGGCTATAAGCGCGTCTCGACGCCCCATATCGCCAAGGAGAACCTCTACCTTACCAGCGGCCACCTTCCCTACTATGCCGAGAGTATGTACCCGCCCATGGAACTAGAGGGCGTCAAGTACTATCTCAAGGCGATGAACTGCCCGCACCACCACAAGATTTTTTCCGCCGAGCCTCGCTCCTACCGGGAGCTCCCCCTCCGACTTGCTGAATACGGGACCTGCTACCGGTATGAGCAAAGCGGTGAGCTATTCGGACTCATGCGCGTGCGTTGTCTGCACATGAACGATGCCCATATATATTGTACAAAGGAGCAGTTCGCACAGGAGTTCCGCGCCGTCAATGACATGTACCTCAAGTACTTCTCGATCTTCGGCATAGGGAAATACGTCATGAGGCTCAGCCTTCACGACCCCGCCAAGCTGGGCCAGAAGTACATCGACGAACCGGCCCTATGGCTCGAGACGGAAGCCATGGTACGCGACGTCCTCCAGGAATCGGGCATCCCCTTCGTGGAAGTGCCCGATGAAGCGGCTTTCTACGGCCCCAAGATAGACGTCCAGATATGGAGCGCCATCGGCCGGGAGTTCACCCTGGCGACCAACCAGGTCGATTTTGCCCAGGGGCGACGGTTCCAGCTCAACTTCACCAACCGCGACAACCAACCAGAAACCCCCCTCATCATCCACCGTGCCCCCCTGGGGACCCATGAACGCTTCATAGGGTTCCTGTTGGAGCACTATGCCGGGAAATTCCCCCTCTGGCTCGCTCCCTTGCAGGTCAAAGTGCTGCCGATCAGCGACAAGCATCTCGACTACGCCCGCTCCCTTCAGGCAAGGCTCGTGAAAGAAGGGCTACGCGCCGAGGTCGATGACCGGAACGAGAAGGTCGGCCGCAAGATCCGGGATGCAGAACTACAGAAAGTCCCCTGCATGCTGGTTATCGGCGACAAGGAAGCGGAGACCGACTCGGCCTCCGT
>RGVM01000483.1 GCA_010027295.1 Chitinophagia bacterium | reverse complement strand
TAGAAGAACATCCGGGGCGTTGTTCCCGGGTCGCGTTCGTCGACCAGGACCGCCCCCCGCTTCAGAAGGTCACGATTGCGTTCGAGGGTGAGGTCGATGATCGAATCGAGCAGGGGATGGCCCGGACAGACAAACGCGGCCATGGGTTGGCCCGGTGGGGAAATCAGAGGCTTCTCGAAGGCGATGCGCTCGTATCGAGGCAAGACGGGTTCTCCCAGTCCGATGAGACGGTCGCGATGCCGGATGGGGGCGGGGACGTGGGTCACCTCGTAGCGGCGTGGCTCGCGTTGCCTCGATGTGCCCCCAAGACGGACAAAGGCCTCGTGAAAGAACGAGGCGATGTAGTGAGGCTGCAGGCGCCGGGCATCGGCACGTTCCATGTCTGAACGGATTCGCTGCACCTTGGTGGAGTCCATCACGTTCGGGGCAAGGACCCGGTCCTCGATGAGGTTGCGGATGCCTTCCTTGTCGAGCGCGGCGTCCAGAACGGTGGTGAGGTAGCTCTTGGTCTCGGGCTTCTCACCATAGCGAACGGCTTCGATGAGCAAGTCTTTGAGGGAACGTCCAGCGAACTGGAGCTTTCCAAGGACGTCAAAGACCTGTCCACCGAGGGCCTGCCTGGCCTGCTCCAGCTTATCGAGCAGGCGGCGGTAGACATCACCCTCACGGGTTTCATCGGCGACGAGGTTCCACAGGTGGCAGGGCTCCGTCTGACCGATACGGTGGATGCGGCCGAAGCGTTGTTCGAGGCGGTTGGGGTTCCAGGGCAGGTCGTAGTTCACCATCAGGTGAGCCCGTTGCAGGTTGATGCCCTCGCCAGCGGCGTCCGTGGCGATCAGGACCTGGACATCGCGGTCATGCTTGAAGGCCTCCTGGACCTTGAGTCGTTCCTCGCGTCCGACGCCGCCGTGGATGATGACGACGGCTTCCTTCCGTCCCAGGAACCGCGTGATGCGGTCCTGGAGGTAGTTCAGCGTGTCACGGTGTTCGGTGAAGATGACGAGCTTCTGGTGAGGCGATGGTTTTGGGGGAGGAATCGGGCCGGAGCCGTAGGGTGCCTTGGTCTCCTCCAACAAACCGACTCCGGAGGGGGTGAAAATCTCCCCAAGCAGGCTGGAAAGCTGGGTCCACTTGGTGTCGTTGCCGCTGCGCCGGACGGATGAGGCGGCGGATTCGAGTCCCTTGAGACACTCGATTTCGACCTTCAGCTCTTCAATCGACCGGGCGGCGGTCGCTTGGTCGAGCACCTGGGCCTCGGCGGCCTCCACCTCGGTGTCCGTGGCCTCGTCGAGGTCCTCGATGTCTTCGGCATCGAGGTCCGTGGGAGGCGGGGGCGACATGGGGTTGGCCTGGCCGCCTCGATGCAGGAGTTCCATTTCCCGAAGGCGGCTTTCCAAGCGTTCCCGCCTACGGTGGATGGATTGGTAAATGGCCTCGGGCGAGGATGCGAGGCGGCGTTGGAGGATGGTTAGGGCAAAACCAACGGTGCCCGCTCGCTTGTTGTTTTCGAGGGCATCGGCTCGGTTGAACTGCTCCCGGACATACTCGGTCACGCTCTTGTAGAGCGCGGCCTCATCTGGCGAGAGCTTGTAGGGGACGGTGTGGGCAAACCGTTCTGGGAAGAGAGGGGTTCCATCGAACTTCACCAGGCTTTCCTTCACCATGCGGCGCATCAGGTCGGTGACGTCCGAGGCGTGGACCCCATCACGGTACTTTCCCTCGAATCGGTCGCCGTCGAGCAGGGCCATGAACAGTTGGAAGTCCTCTTCCTTGCCGTTGTGCGGTGTCGCCGACATCAGGAGGAAGTGACGGGTCAGACCCGACAGAAGTCGCCCAAGCTGGTATCGTTTCGTGTACTTCGTTTCCCCGCCGAAGTTGGTGGCCGACATTTTGTGAGCCTCGTCGCACACCACGAGGTCCCATCGGCAATCCGGGGCTTGGAGCTTCTGCTGGAGGTCTTCGTTCCGGGACAGCTTGTCGAGCCGGGTGATCACCAGGTTGTGTTCCATGAACCAGTTCCCGGTTCGTGATGCCTCCATCTTGTCGGATGTCAGAATCTCGAAGCCGAGACTGAACCGGCGGTAGAGTTCGTCCTGCCACTGTTCGGCGAGGCTACCAGGGCAGACGATGAGGCAGCGTTGAAGGTCTCCCCGGGCGATGAGTTCCTTGATGAGGAGCCCGGCCATGATGGTCTTGCCAGCGCCAGGGTCATCGGCCAGCAGGAAGCGGAGCGGCTGCCGAGGCAGCATGCTTTCGTAAACGGCGGTGATCTGGTGGGGGAGGGGGTCCACGACGGAGGTGTGGACCGCGAGGACGGGGTCGAAAAGGTGCGCGAGACGGATTCGTTGGGCCTCCGAAACAAGCCGAAAGAGGGCTCCGTCTCCGTCGAAACTCCAGGGTCTCCCCGTTTCAACAAGGCTCAGGCGAGGTTCGTCGTGACGATAGATCAGCTCATTAGCCACGCGACCGGCTGGATCCCGGTAGACCAA
>RGVM01000482.1 GCA_010027295.1 Chitinophagia bacterium | reverse complement strand
AGGGCACAACAGTCACCATATTCTGAAGCAACATGGCCCAGAAGAAAGACCAACGTCCGAAGTCGAACTTTTCCGGCATCACGATCAGCCTGGCATCGCCCGACTCCATCCTGGAGCGTTCCTACGGGGAGGTACTGAAGCCAGAGACCATCAACTACCGGACCTACAAGCCCGAGCGGGACGGACTGTTCTGCGAGCGGATCTTCGGTCCGGTGCGTGATTTCGAGTGTGCCTGCGGAAAGTACAAGCGGATCCGATACAAGGGCATAGTCTGTGACCGCTGCGGCGTGGAAGTAACGGAGAAGAAGGTTCGCCGCGAGCGAATGGGCCATATCAAGCTTGTTGTGCCGGTGGTCCACATCTGGTACTTCAAGAGCCTGCCGAACAAGATCGGCTACCTGCTGGGTATGAGCTCCAAGAAGCTGGAGAGCATCGTTTATTATGAAAGGTATGTCGTCATACAGCCGGGTGTCCGTGCCGACAAGGGACTGGAGCCGGGCGATCTCCTTACGGAAGAGGAATACTTGGATATCGTGGAGGCCCTGCCCCGCGAGAACCATCACCTCAACGACGAGGATCCCAACAAATTCATTGCGAAGATGGGTGCGGAGGCCGTGCACGACATGCTGGCGCGCATCGACCTCGCCGACCTCAGCTATAAGCTGCGCAGCGCCGCCTCCACCGAGACATCCCAGCAGCGGAAGGCCGACGCCCTGAAGCGCCTCAGCGTGGTGGAGTCTTTCCGCGACGCCAACACCCGCATGATCAATAGGCCCGAGTGGATGGTGATGCAGTACATTCCTGTGATCCCGCCGGAACTGCGTCCCCTGGTGCCGCTGGACGGGGGCCGATTCGCATCCTCTGACCTGAACGACCTGTACCGCAGGGTTATCAGCCTCCTAGAGATCAAGGCACCGGAGGTGATCCTCCGCAACGAGAAGCGGATGCTGCAGGAGGCCATTGACTCGCTCTTCGATAACAGCCGCAAGTCAAACGCCGTGAAGGCTGAGGGCGGTCGTGCGTTGAAATCGCTCAGTGATGTGCTGAAGGGCAAGCAGGGTCGTTTCCGCCAGAACCTACTCGGTAAGCGGGTGGACTACTCAGGCCGTTCGGTCATCGTCGTCGGACCCGAGTTGAAGCTTCACGAGTGCGGTCTGCCGAAGGACATGGCCGCCGAGCTCTTCAAGCCGTTCATCATCCGCAAGCTCATCGAGCGTGGCATCGTCAAGACCGTCAAGTCGGCCCGCAAGCTGGTCGACCGCAAGGAGGCCGTGGTCTGGGATATCCTCGAGAACATCCTCAAGGGCCATCCCGTGATGCTCAACCGGGCCCCAACGCTGCACCGCCTGTCAATACAGGCTTTCCAGCCCAAGCTTGTCGAGGGCAAGGCCATCCAACTGCACCCACTTGTCTGCACTTCGTTCAACGCCGACTTCGACGGCGACCAGATGGCCGTGCACGTGCCCCTCAGCCATGCCGCCATCCTGGAGGCCCAGCTGCTGATGCTGGCCTCGCACAACATCCTGAACCCGCAGAACGGAACGCCGATCACGCTTCCCTCTCAGGACATGGTCCTCGGTCTGTACTATCTGACCAAGGGTAAGAAGACCGTCCCGGGCGAGACCGTACGCGGCGAGGGCATGTCATTCTACAGCGCAGAAGAGGTCATTATCGCCCATAACGAAGGCAGGGTCGACCTCCACGCACAGATAAAGGTAAGGGCCACGGTGCGCACACCCGCCGGCGAGCTCGTGCCCAAGCTCATCACCACGACCGTGGGCAGGGTCATCTTCAACCAGACGGTGCCCCAGAAGGTCGGATACGTGGATGCGCTACTGACCAAGAAGAACCTCCGCGAAATCATCGGCAACATCATCAAGATTACGGACGTGCCGACCACGGCCCGCTTCCTGGATGCCATCAAGGAGCTCGGCTTCCGTACGGCCTTCCGCGGCGGCCTCTCCTTCAACATCGAGGATCTCGTCATCCCCCAGCTCCGGGAGACAATGATCGAGAACGCAGCCGCCGAGGTGCAGGAGGTTTGGGAGAACTACAATATGGGTATCATCACCTACAACGAGCGATACAATCAGATCATCGACATCTGGTCGCGCGCGGACATGAAGGTGACGGAGATGCTCATCCAGGCCATGGCCTCCGACAAGCAGGGCTTCAACTCGGTTTACATGATGCTCGACTCCGGCGCCCGCGGCTCCAAGCAGCAGGTGAAGCAGCTGGCGGGCCTCCGCGGCCTCATGGCCAAGCCCCGCAAGAGTGGCTCCACCGGTTCCGAAATCATTGAGAACCCCATCCTCGCCAACTTCAAGGAGGGCCTGAGCGTTCTTGAATACTTCATTTCCACACACGGCGCCCGCAAGGGTCTGGCCGATACGGCCCTCAAGACGGCCGACGCCGGCTATCTGACGCGCCGCCTCGTAGACGTTGCACAGGACGTCGTCATCACGGAGGAGGACTGCGGCACACTGCGTG
>RGVM01000481.1 GCA_010027295.1 Chitinophagia bacterium | reverse complement strand
TTGTAGTAGGAGCGCTCGTTGGCCTCGGCGCCTGCGATGGCGTTAAGGTCGAGGTTCTTCATCAGTTCGATGGACTTGGTCGTCAGCAGGAACTGGAAGTTCTTCTCCGAGTTACGGGTGGTCGACTCCCACACGTTGCCGATGCCGCCGCCGGAGTTGCCGCCCGGACGGGTGATCTGCTTCTGGAAGTCGGTGTAGGTGTTGAAGCCGCCGCGGAAGCTGGCGTCCAGGAAGCTCGTCAGGCTGTAGGCGACGTTGAAGTTGCCGAACACGCGGTTGACGTTGCTGGTGAAGAGGTTGTACTTGGCCGTCCACAGCGGGTTGTCGGTGGCGCGGTAGAAGATGTTGCCGCCCGTGTTGGGATCCTCGAAGGGCATGCTGCCCAGCGGGAAGCTGCGGGGGAAGTAGTAGAGACGGTCGAAGATGGAACCGCCCGTGCCGCCGCCGTAGTCGTTGAAGAGCGAGGCGCCCGACTTGGGGTTCTGCTGCGTCGTGTTGACGTAGTTGATGTTGCCCGACACGCGGAGGCCGTTGGCCAGCTGGCTGTTGCCGCCGACCGAGAGCGAGGTCCTGCCCGTGTTGGAGTTGGGGAGGATACCGGTGTTGCCCATATGGCTGGCCGTGACGTTGACGTTGTTCTTGCCGTCGCCCGCATTCACGTTCAGGCTGTTCTCCAGCATGTTGCCCGTCTGGAAGAACGAGTTCAGGATGTCATAGGCCTTGTAGTCTATATTATCCGGCAGGTCGGGGAACAGGCCCGGGTAGCGGATCTTGATCTGCGTCGGCACCTGCGTGATGATGGGATACTTGAGCAGACCACCGGAAGCCGTGTTCACCTTGTTGGCCTGGTCGGCGAAGGGAGCACCCCAGTTGCCGATGAAGGCGCCGTTATAGTTCTGGTTGGAACCCTGGCCATAGGCGTTCTGGTAGTCGGGGAGCGAGGACACTTTCTCCGCGTTGTAGGAGACCGAGTAGGTCACTTCCAGACCCTTGCGCGACTTGGCGCCGCTCTTGGTCGTGATCAGGATGGCCCCGTTGGCGGCCCGCTGGCCGTAGAGGGCGGAGGCGGAGATGCCCTTGAGGACCGTCATCGACTCGATGTTGTTCGGGTCGATGTCGTACAGGCGGTTCGAGAAGGTCGTGCCCTGGTCGAAGCCCACCGAGTTGTTCACGGAGTTGTCGAAGGGGATGCCGTCCACCACAATCAGCGGCTGGTTGACAGCCGAGAAGGAGGTGTTGCCGCGGAGGTTCACCTTGGTCGACTGACCGGGGGCGCCACCGCCGCTGGTGATGTCGACGCCCGGCACCTTGCCCGCCAGGGCGCGGAGCACGTCTGGCTCGGCCTTCTGCTGGAGCTGCTCGGCCTTCACCTCGGAAACGGCGTAGACGAGCTGCTTCTTCTCCTTGCGGATGCCCAGGGAGGTGACCACGACCTCCTGGAGGGCGTTGGCCGACTGCTTCAGTGCAATGGCCGACAGGTTCGAACCCGCCCTGAGGGTCTGGCTCTCATATCCTACGAAGGATACCTCCAGCGAAGCGTTCATGTTAGGAACCGAGATCGAGAAGGCACCGTCCTTGTCCGTGGACGTGCCCGCACTCGATCCCACCACTTTGACGGATACGCCCGATAGCGGCGCCCCATCCGGATCGGTGACTTTGCCCTTCACCACCGTCTGCGCCAGGACGCCCAGCGAACCCAGCAGCAGACCGGCAAGGACCAACGTAATCTTTCTCATGCAGTTGGTTTGATATGATGGAATAAAAAATACCTGTGAACGGCGAAACTATCGAAAAAGAACTTTAACAAAAAATTTATAGACACTTCCGGCCATGCAATTGCTGCATGAGGATGGGACTTTTTTCATATATAATTATTTATTATATATAGAAATCCTAGTGATTTGAGCAGTTTTTCAGAAGATTGTTTTCATCCTTCTCCCAAGAAGATTGGAATTCGGGGAAAAAATCGGTATATTCTAATATCTAATATGTTCTCTGCCCATTTCACTCATGCAATGCGGGCATATCAGCGGATTCTGTTAAAGAAAAAGGCCCCTGCAAAGGGGGCTATTCTAGATGAATCGCGTCATGTCGTCCTCAATCCCTGTCGCGGGCACCCAGGTACATCAATACGTATTGTACTAGGGTGACCAGCGAGGCGATGGCGGAGACGACATAGGTCATGGCCGCCCAATGCAGGGCGTCCTTGGCCTGGGGATGCTCATCCGCATCCGCCACCCGCGTCGTACCGAGCCAGGCAAGCGCCCGACGGCTGGCATCGAACTCGACCGGCAGCGTGACCAGGGCGAAGGCCGTCGTCAAAGCGAACAGCAGGATCCCCACCAGCAACAACTGCGGGAAGACGTTGATCAGGAGGACGCCAGCCAGCAACACCCACTGGATCAGCATGGAACTGACCTGCACCACCGGTACCATGCGGCTCCGGAACATCAGCCAGCGGTAGGCCGTGGCATGCTGCACCGCATGGCC
>RGVM01000049.1 GCA_010027295.1 Chitinophagia bacterium | reverse complement strand
GCCTACGGCATCGGCTTCGGCAGCGGCATCCTCATCTATATCACCATGTTTGTCTTTGGCTCGATGGTCATGCGCGGGGTGATGGAGGAAAAGACCAACCGCATCGCAGAGGTGATCGTCTCGTCCTGCCGCCCCTTCGAGCTGATGCTGGGCAAGATCGTGGGCATCGCGGGCGTGGGCCTCACGCAGTTCCTCCTATGGATCGGGCTCATCCTCGCACTCATGACGGCGATGGAATACGTCCTGCCGGCCGAGCTGGTGGAGCTCGCCCGGAACCAGAACGCCCCCATGCAGGCGCCCGCCGGCCAGGAGACGGCCCTCCGGATCCTGCAGGCCCGGGAGAAGTTCATCGGAGCGGTCGACTGGTGGGTCATCCTCCCCAGTTTCCTGTTCTACTTCCTGGGGGGCTACCTTTTCTACGCCTCGCTGTTCGCCGCGGTCGGCAGCGTCATCAACGAGGACCCGCAGGAGGCCCAGTCGCTCATGCTGCCCATCACCATGCCCATCATCTTCGGATTCATCATCCTCTCCAGCAGCTTGGAGAACCCCAACAGCTCGATGGCCGTATGGGCCAGCCTGATCCCCTTCACCTCGCCCATCGTGATGATGGGGCGGATACCCTTCGGCGTGCCCGGCACCGTGCCCGCCTGGCAGCTGGCGCTCTCCATGGCGCTGCTGGTGGGCGGCTTCCTCTTCACGACATGGTTCGCGGGGAAGGTGTACCGAACGGGGATCCTCATGTACGGCAAGAAGGCGTCCTGGAAGCAGATGGCGCGCTGGGCCTTCCGGAGGACCTGAAGAAAGCCATGTCGGTGAAGCGGTGGCTTCTTCGTTTCTTTGTGGTCCCTCAAAACCCGTCATGAAGATCCTGCTTCGCTACCTGGCCCCCTACCGTTCGCTCATCGCCCTCACGCTACTGCTGGCCACCGTCAACACGGTGTTCTCCCTGTTCGACCCCATCCTCTTCGGCCGCATCATCAAGGTCGGCGAGGATTTCGTGAAGCAAAGGGAAGCGGGTAATGACACACCCTGGCCTGAATACCTGCGGAGGGTGATGTGGATCCTCCTGATGTCCATGGGGACTGCCATGATGAGCCGCATCGCCAAGAACTTCCAGGACTACTTCGCCAACGTCGTCATGCAGAAGTTCGGCGCGCGCGTGTTCACCGACGGGCTCCAGCACGCCATGAAGCTGCCCTATTCGGAGTTCGAAGACCAGCGCAGCGGGGAGACCCTCAGCATCCTCACCAAGGTGCGCACCGACACCGAGAAGTTCATCCAATACTTCCTCAACGCCCTCTTCGCCATCCTCGTGGGCATGGTCTTCGTCTTCACCTACGCAGCCATCTACATCCACTGGTCCGTCATGGTGGCCTACGTCGGCGGCATCCTGGTACTCGCCTCGCTCACCAACATCCTCAGCAGGAAGGTCAAGGAGATTCAGAAGCGCATCGTCAGCAGTACCACCTCGCTGGCTGGCTCCACGACGGAAAGCCTCCGCAACATAGAGCTTGTCAAGAGCCTGGGGCTGACATCCCAGGAGGTAAAGCGGCTCAATGCCAACACCTACAAGATCCTGGGGCTGGAACTCACCAAGGTGAAGCGCATCCGAAGCATCAGCTTCCTGCAGGGCACCCTGGTCAATACCCTTCGCCAGGTCATCCTATTTCTGCTCATGTGGCTCATCTTCCGCGGTAGCATGCAACCCCATGAGATGGTCACTATGCAGTTCTTCTCATTCTTCATCTTCGGCCCCCTTCAGGAGATCGGCAACATCCTGCTCAGCTACCGGGAGGCCGAGGCCTCCCTGCAGAACTACGACGCACTCATGCGCAAACAGCCCGAACAGGCTCCCGTCAACCCGGTGCATCTCGGATCTGTCGAGACCCTCGAGTTCCGCGACGTGGCCTTCCAGCACCGTACCGCCTCACACAAGGCGATTGACGGCATCGGCTTCCGGGTGAACACGGGCGAGACTATCGCCTTCGTGGGTCCCTCCGGCTCCGGCAAAACCACCCTCATGAAACTCCTCGTCGGCCTCTACCGACCCGACGAAGGCGCCATCCTCTACAACGGAACCGACGAGACACGCATCGACTTCGAAGACCTCCGTAGCCAGATAGGCTTCGTTACGCAGGACACCCAGCTCTTTTCAGGCACCATCCGTGAGAACCTGCTATTTGTGCGGCCCGAGGCCAGTGAGGCGGAAGTCCTGGACAGTCTCGGAAAGGCCTCCTGTCAGAACCTGCTGCAACGTGCCGACAAAGGCCTCGATACACTGATCGGCGAGGGAGGACTCAAACTCTCCGGCGGCGAGCGCCAACGCCTCTCGATTGCCAGGGCCCTGCTCCGCAAACCCCGTATCCTACTTTTCGACGAGGCCACTTCGGCCCTCGACTCCATCACCGAGGAGGACATCACCACCACCATCCGCGATATCTCCGCCTCACGAGAACAGATCACCATCCTGATCGCACACCGCCTATCGACCATCATGCATGCCGACCGCATCCTCGTCCTGGAACAGGGACGCGTCGTTGAGGAAGGCGACCACGACACCCTCCTGCAGGAGAAGGGTCTCTACTACGCCATGTGGAGGCAGCAGATCGGGGAAAGGAGGCGCAGCACCGTCTGATGGATTGTGCCCGACCTGGCAGCCGTCATTGTCTCAGCGCCTACGAGGCATGGGCACAGGTAAGGCATCAAGCGCCCTTACCATGACCCCCATGGTCGGATCGAAAAGGTTTCTACAGAAGACACACCTGCTCAACGGACCTTCAGCATCGCCTTCACCTGCGAGATCATACCGTTCTGTAGCCTTGCGTAGTACACCCCGGGCGGCAGCCTGCCACTGTCGAAGGTCATCGTGTAAGAGCCGGTGGCATATTCGCGGTCGGTGAGCACGGCAACGACCCTGCCGAGGGTATCCATCACCTGAACGAGCGTATGCCCTCCCTCGGTGCGGAAGGTGATGCTTGTCCGGTCGGTGAAGGGGTTGGGATAGTTCATGATGAGCCGCTCCCCGTCCAGGATGTTGGGGTTGACCTTCGAGCAGGCCGAGCCCTTGACGACCGGCAGCTGCTGGAAGTTGCGGAGCATGACTGACTGGAGCATCGTGTTGTCCGCACAGAACCAGTTCTGAAGCAGGGATGCGTAGACGCTACGGAAATCGTACTGGTGGGGGATGTTGTCGTTGACGGTGGAGCCCGTGGGGATGGTGGGGTTACTGCCAACGATGCCCGGCTCGACGTTGGAGCCGAAGACGAAGAGCGGGGCGGCGGCACCGTGGTCGGTGCCCACGCTCGAGTTAGACCGGATACGCCTGCCGAACTCGGAGAAGGTCATACCCATGACCCTGTCCTGCACACCGAGGCCCTTGAGGTCGTCCATGAAGGCCTTCACGGCGTCGGAGAGGTTCTTCAGGAGGTTGGCATGCGAACCCGTAGAGGTGTCGGCCGTATTCACCTGAACGGAGTGCGTGTCGAAGCCGCCCATGCCGACCATGTACACACGCGTCTTGAGGCCGCCCTTCACCAGCCGAGCGACGATCTTGAGCTGGTCGGCCAGGGTGTTGCCGGTGGGATATATCCCCTGTTGGGGCACTTTGTCGGCCGCCGCCTTGATTCCGGTGGCGTACTGCGAGGTCTGTCGAGCCACGTTCCGCACATGCGTGAGCTCCTTGCCAGCACGCGTATTGGGCACAGGGTCCTGGATGCTGTTGACGAGGTTGTAGAAGGACGAAGGGTTGGTGATGCTCATGCCCATGTTGGCGCCAACGCCCTGCAAGGTGAGGGATGTGACCGAACCGATCTGGATGGCGGGCGGATCGGGCATGTTCGGGTTGGGGTACCCCACGGGGAAGGTGGGGAAGGACTCGTTGAGGTAGCGACCGGCCCAGCCGCTGGTGAGGCTCTGATTACTGTCGGAAGCCGTCATCCAGATGTCCGTCGCCCGGAAATGTGAGAAGTTTGGCGTCGGGTATCCTACCGCCTGCACGATGCTCAGCTTGCCGTCGTTGTAGAGTGCCTGCAGGCCTGTCATGGCGGGATGCAGGCCTGTCTTGTCGTTCCCGTTGAGTCGGAGGATCCTCGCCTCGGGAATAGCAATATTTGACCGCGCGCCCTGGTAGAGCGAGTAGTTGTCGCGGGGGATGACCATGTTGAGTCCGTCGTTTCCACCGTTGAGCTGTATGATGACGAGCACACGGTCGGTCTCCGACGAGAGGTTCATCATCGCCTCCAGGAGCGGAGAGGGCATGAGGGCCTTCACCGAATACCCGTTGATGAGGGTGGGCACCATGGCCGCCGGCAGTACGTTCCTTAGGAATTTCCTTCTTTCCATGATCGATGGTTGGGGCTATGCCAGCTGGTACTCGGGCAGGTTCATGAGGTATTTGACAAGTGTCTGGAGGCGTGTCTGCACGACGCGGAGGGCAGCCGCATCGGAGGGGTTGGCGATATATGCGTTCCAGGCGTTGGTCCAGTAGTAGTCCTGGTCCTGACCGCTGAGCAGGATGTCTCGCTTCAGCTGGTAGCGGGATGTGATCGTCAGGGGGATTCGAAGCAGGTGCTCGGTCATGTCCTGGATCAGGACGTTTGGGTCGCCAGGGTTGGAGAAGGTCCGGGCATAGGCCACGGGGTCGATGAAGACCTTGAAGTTGTTGGCGGTGTAGCCGGAGACCGAAAGCGTGTCTGTAAACTGGTTACGTTTCGGGTACGTGTCGCTGTTGATCCAGATGCCATAGAAGTTGGGCGTCTGGTAGTAGGCCTTCCAGCCCGATACGTCGGGCGGGTCGCCCGGTGCCTGTTGCAGGGTAGCACACCAGTTGCGCATGTAGCTCCAGTGGACATACTGATTTACGAAGTCGGTGGCCGCCGGAAACTTCACGCCCAACTCGCGGCAGGTCCCCACGGTGAGATCGACCGGACTCTTGATCTGGCAGCCGTGGTTGGCTAGGTCGTAAAAGTGCTCGCTGCGGAAGAGTATCGAGAGCACGGGCTTGATCTCCCAGTTGCTGCTGACGAGCTTGGCGGCCAGGGGCTCGATGACGTTAACCCGGGTGTCGTTGTCGATCTCGTAGTACACGAACCAGCGGTACAGCTTACTTACGATGTGGCGTGACACCTCGACGCTCTTGCTGAAGATCATGTCTATCAGCTCATCAACCTCGGCATCGCCGGCGGTGGCTGTGGTGCGGCCTTTGATGACGCGGAAGCCGTAGAAGGCCGAGAAGAGCTTGTCTCCGGTATCGTGGCGTGTGATGTCGAAGTATGGACTATTCTTGGCATAGTCGATGCGCCAGCCTGTGAGGAGGCGGGCGGCGGCCTTGACGTCGTCCTCCGAATAGTTGGGATTGTTCTCCTTGCCCAGCGTGAAGAGCTCCTGCAGCTCACGGCCGTAGTTTTCGTCAGGGGCCGTCTTGGTGTTGAACTGGCCGTTCAGGTAGACAAGCATGGCCGGATCGACGGTAACTTCACGCACCAGCGTCTTGACGTTCCCCAGCGCCTGGCTGCGGAGGAGGCTGTGATGCCGGTACAGGTAGCGGCCGTTGTTGATGCTGTTGATCTGGGTGGCGAAGTGGTTGTGCCAGAAGAGGGTCATCTTCTCGCGGATGCTACGGCCCTGGTCGAACATCAGGCCCATCCACCAGGCCCGGAAGGAGTTGACGCGGTTGCCCTGCACCGTTCCGTCGGATGTCGTGGTGTCGACCCAGGTGGCGCCGGCCGCCAGCGCCTGGTCCGGATCTGTCGCCGGCGTCGTCGCGGCGTTTGCGTAGTTCTTGACCGGCGGTGATGGGAGGTTGCCGGCAGTGAGCAGCTCGTCCACCGAAGCGTTCATTCCTTTGGCGAGGAAATAGTTGATATCTGCGGGCGAGGCGCCGAACATGGTACGCTTGAGCAGGTGGATCACCTGGCCTCGATTCCAGGTGCCTGCATAGGGTTGCACCCCGGCCGCCATGCGTCGGCTCCGGGAGGCGGTCTGGTAGGGTGCTTCGGCAGCCAAGGCGGCTTCAGCAGTGTGGAGGCTCTTGTCCATGGGACGTGGTTGTGCAATGTTGACCTATATCCGGGGCCGACTTTCTCAATCGTTTTCCGGTATCTGGTACGGCCCGAAGGCCGCGATTCTGTCCATTCCCGCTAGCCCAGGTTCTCTATGACGCCGGCTATGCCCTGTCCGCCACCGACACAGGCCGTCACGATGCCGTAGCGGCCCTGGGTACGCTTGAGGTCATGGAGTATCTGAACGGTGAGTTTGCAGCCGGTGCACCCGAGCGGATGGCCCAGGGCTATGGCACCGCCGTTGACGTTGACCTTTCTTACATCGAGGTCCAGGGTACGTATGACGGCCAGTGCCTGAGCGGCGAATGCCTCGTTCAGCTCGATGAGGTCTATGTCCGACATCGACAGGCCCGTCTGCTTCAGCACCCTGGGCACGGCCTCTACGGGACCGATGCCCATGATGCGGGGGTTGACACCGGCCACGGCCGACCCCACGAGGCGGCCGATGGGCTGCAGGCCGAGTTCCTTGACCATGCTCTCAGACATGAGGACCACGAAGGCCGCCCCGTCGCTTGTCTGCGAAGAGTTGCCGGCAGTGACCGTGCCTTTGACGGCGAAGGCGGGCTTCAGTTTCGCCAGGGCCTCGGGGGAAGTGTCGCGGCGGACGCCGTCGTCGGTATCGACCACGAAGCTCCGCTTCTTGCGTCGGGAAGATTCGTCGAGATAGGTCTCCTCCACCGTGATGGGCAGAATGCCTGGGCGGAAATGTCCGTTGTCAATGGCCTGCTGCGCCTTGAGATGGGATTCGTAGGAGAAGAGGTCCTGGTCCTCCCGGCTGATGCCGTATTTCTTCGCCACGGCTTCCGCGGTGAGGCCCATGCCGATATAGTAGTCGGGCTCCTCGCTGGCGATGCCGTAGGAGGGTACCGTCTTCCATCCGACGGATGGCACCATCGTCATGCTCTCGGCACCGCCTGCGATGATGCAATCGGCCATGCCGGCCCGTATCTTGGCCGTGCCGAGCGCGATGGCCTCCAGTCCGGAGGCGCAGTAGCGGTTGATGGTGATGCCGGGGGCATGGTGGCCGATGGCCCGGGCCGCGATGATGCGTCCGACCTGCAGCCCCTGTTCCGCCTCGGGCACCGCATTGCCCACGATCACGTCGTCGACGCGTGCCGGCTCCAGGGACGGCAGGCTCGCCATGAGTCCACGGATCACCTCGATGGCCAGGTCGTCGGGACGCGTGAAGCGGAAACCGCCCCGCTTCGATTTCGTCACGGCAGTGCGGTAGCCCGCCACGATGTAAGCCTCTTGCATAGGTGTTTTTTTTACGCGTCCAGGGGGAGGGGATGGACATCATTCAAACGGCCATCACACTATAAAATTAGACATTATCACCCATGCCGTAAAGGTGATTTTACGGAGCCGGCCGAGGGAAAAACCACAGGGTGCCGAGAAAGACAGAGGATCTGAGCACCTTCCGTTGACTATCTTCGCCGAAGATGTATGGACTGGTCAGGTCTCTGCTTTTCCGCCTGGAGGCGGAGAAGGCCCATGGGCTCTCGATGGGATTGCTCTCGGGCCTTTGCAGGCTGCCCGGCGCACAGGGGATGCTCGGGGCATATTTCCGTGTGTCCGATGCCAGACTGCGCACGGAAGCCTTCGGGCTTCCATTCCCCAACCCTGTAGGACTGGGTGCCGGCTTCGACAAGAACGCTAGGCACCTGGAGGCCCTCTCCGCCCTCGGCTTCGGCTTCGTCGAAGTGGGGACTGTCACCCCTCGGCCACAGCCTGGGAACCCCAGGCCGCGCCTGTTCCGGTTGCCGGCCGACAGGGGCCTTATCAACCGCATGGGCTTCAACAACGACGGCATGGAGGCGGTGGCGCAGCGTCTCGCCGCCTGGCGCCGACGTCATGAAGGCGAGCCGGATCGCATCCTCGTGGGTGGTAACATCGGTAAGAACAAGGATACGCCCAACGAGGAGGCCTGGCGCGACTACGAGGCATGCTACCGGAGGCTGCACGGTCTGGTCGACTACTTCGTCGTCAATGTCAGCTCACCCAACACCCCGGGCCTCAGGGCCCTGCAGGAAAGGGACGCCCTCTCTAACATCCTGGGACGGCTGATCGAGGTCGGCAGCACCCTGCCGTCCCGGACACCCCTCTTACTCAAGATAGCCCCCGACCTCACGGACGAGCAGATCGACGAGGTCGCTGGCCTTGCCCTTGAGATGGGCCTCGACGGGATCGTCGCCAACAACACGAGCATAGCCCGGGAACCCCTCAGCGAAGCCTCTCGCCGCCTGGCTGCCGACATAGGAGCCGGTGGCCTCAGCGGCGCCCCGATCCGCGGACGTTCCCTAAATGTGCTCCGCCGCATCGTCGCCGCAACCCAAGGCCGCCTGCCCGTCATCGCCAGCGGAGGCATCCTCGACCCTGAAGATGCCAAGGAGCGCGTCGGTGCCGGTGCAACCCTCGTGCAGGTCTGGACGGGCTTCGTCTACGGCGGCCCCGGCACGGCCGCAGCCATCTGCCGCGGCCTCCTGGCCCGGCCCGGATGAGAGGGCAGCCGGCATCCCTCTGGGATTCCATTTGGAGGTTCCCCCGGCATGCCGGACATTCGCTTTTCACTTCCACGTATGGAACATCTCCTCAACCTGGACTCACTGATCAGCCTGCTGACGCTCAGCCTGCTCGAAATCGTCCTCGGCATCGACAATGTCATCTTCGTGTCCATTCTCATGGGCCGAATTCCCGCAGAAAGGCGCCTGGCCGCCCGCAGGCTGTGGATGGTACTGGGCATCGCCGCCCGCATCCTCCTGCTCTCTGCCCTGGGCTGGCTGGTACGCAACGGCAGCCGCGAACTCTTCGGCCTCGACCTGGGTGCCCGGCATGTGGGCTTCAACCTCCGAAACGTGATCCTGTTCGCAGGAGGTCTCTTCCTGCTCTACAAGACAGTGAAGGAGATCCATGCCAAACTCGAGGGCGAGGAATCCATCGGAAGCCACACAGGGGCAGAAGGTTCGTTCTGGTCCGTCATGGGACAGATCATCCTGATCGACATGGTCTTCTCATTCGACAGCATCATCACCGCAGTCGGCATGGCCAGGCATGTGGAAGTAATGGCCGTCGCAGTCATCGTCGCCATGATCATCATGTTCTACTTCGCGGACAGCATCTCGCGCTTCATCCACCGGCATCCGACCTTGAAGATGCTAGCCCTGTCCTTCCTCCTGATGGTCGGCTTCAGCCTGTTCTTCGAGGGACTGGAGCCCATGCACGGCAGCCACATCGACAAAGGCTACATCTATGTGGCCATGGCCTTCTCCTTCGGCGTCGAACTCCTGAACATGCGCTTGCGGAAGAAGCTGGAGGGAAAACCCGCGGTCGAACTCAGGGAGCCCCACGCATAGAGCCGGGTATAGGCAGGCGATGCGATCAGAACGGTTCCAGTAACCGCTACTGTCCCCATGGTCAATGCGGTAAGACCGGAGCTAGGCAGAGCACAGCGGCCGCCACCACCCCCGCCGTCTCGGAGCGGAGCCGGCTCTGACCGAGACGCACGGCCTTGAAGCCTGCCGCCAGCGCCTCAGCCACCTCTCCTTCGGTAAAATCACCTTCGGGCCCCACCAGAAGCATTGACTCGCCCGAGATCGGCCGGAGGTCCTCCGCCTGTGACGGACCGCCGGGCAGGCAGTGCGCAATCAGACGCTTTCCTTCAAAGGGGCTTGAGAGAAGATTGTCAAGCCCGGTCGGAGAGGCCACTTCGGTCATCCATGCCTGCTGAGATTGCAGCATCGCACTCAGTGCCACCGCCTCCAAACGGTCCTGACGAACGCGCTGGCGCTCTGTGCGCTGCACGATGAGCGGCACGACCCGCTTCACCCCGAGTTCGCAGACCTTCTCGAGCATCCATTCGAAGCGGGAGGGGTTTTTCAGGAGCGAGACCGCAAGGGTCAGCGGATGCCGTGTGTCGTGCAGCAAAAGGCGCTCGATGACTTCCAGGGCGCATTTCTTCTTGTGC
>RGVM01000480.1 GCA_010027295.1 Chitinophagia bacterium | reverse complement strand
CGGTCCCCCGTATCTCGTCGGCATAGGCCTGGCTCTCGGCCGCCTTCTGCAGGTCGATGCAACGGGGATCCCAGCTCGGGATCTGCACGCCTACGAAGCCAAGCGACTGGGCCCACATGCAGATGGACTTCAGACTGTCGAAGGGGGCGGCATCCCCCATGAACTGGGCCAGGAATAGGCCCGGACCTTTGATTGTCTTCATTTTTCGTATTCAATTATAGTCGGATAGCCACGCACTGAGGTCGCGGCCGCCGGGTGAATCAGATGCTGTGGTCGGTCCACTTCATGTCCGACTGGCTCGACTTGACCACGTTGTCGATGAAGGCCATCCCGCGGATGCCCTCGTCGACCTGCGGGAAGTCTAGCATCTCGGCCGAGGGCTGGGTGCCGTCGAGGCGGGCCGACAGCGTCAGGGCGAAATTCCGGTAGATATTCCCGAAGGCTTCCAGGTATCCTTCGGGGTGCCCGCCGGGCGTGCGGCAGTTGTGCAGGGCCAGCTTCGACAGCCTGTCCCCATAGTTGCCGCCGGCCCGGTAGATCTGGGCGGGCTGGTCGAGCCAGCGCACCAGCAGGCCGTTGGGATCGGCCTGTGTCCAGGTCAGACCGCCCTTTTCGCCATAGACGCGGATCTTGATATCGTTCTCTTCGCCGGCCGCCACCTGCGAGGCCATCAGCACGCCCGTGGCCCCGTTTTCGAAGCGCAGCAACACGCCCCCGTCGTCGTCCAGGGCGCGGCCGTCGACCATGACGTTCAGGTCGGCGCATATCTTACTGATCTTCAATCCCGTCACGTATTCCGACAGGTGCGCCGCATGCGTACCGATATCCCCCATGCAGCCGCTCTTGCCCGAGCGCTTGGGGTCTGTCCGCCAGGCGGCCTGGGCATTGCCCTCGCGTTCCGTGAGCTTGCTAAGCCATCCCTGCGGATACTCGACATATACTTTCCGGATCTTGCCAAAGGCGCCGTCCCGAACCATGGCTTTTGCCTGCTTCACCATCGGATAGCCGGAATAGGTGTGTGTCAGGCAGAGGATCAGACCCGTCTCCTCGAGTTTCTGCTTCAGTTGCTTGGCCTCGTCGAGGGTGAAGGCGATGGGCTTCTCGATGACGACATGGAAGCCATGGTCCAGCGCCATCATCGCCGGCGCGAAATGGGCGAAGTTGGGGGTGACGATGGTAACGAAGTCCATTCTCCGGTCGGCCGGCAGCGCGCTTTCCTTCGTGATCATCTCCTCGAAGGTCAGATAGGTCCTGTCCTCGGGCAGGAAGATGGCCTTGCCCGAATCCCGGGCGATATCGGGGTTGATGCTCAAGGCCCCGCAGGCCACTTCGATCAGCCCGTCCATGTTCGCCGCGATGCGGTGTATGGCCCCGATGAAGGCGTCCTTACCGCCTCCGACCATGCCCATTCTGAGTTTCCGGTTCATGTGAATCTATGTTGTTACGTGTGTGGGTTTGAGCACTCAAAATAAAGAAAAGAGGGGACTTTCGCCCCCTCCTTCCATACGGATTCGAAGCCCGGCTCAAGCCTGGCTGAAACGCTTGCCAAAGAGGTACAGGAGAGTGAACGCCACGATGAGGATGCCGGGGAACACCAGCATGTTCGTCAGCGTCGCCTGGCCTGCCGCCAGGTCGGCCGCGTCGCCGGCAAGTCCGGCTGCTTCGGCCACCACCTTGTTGTCCTTGATCCATCCGCCGATGATGGGCTGGAAGATGGAGGACGAGAACATCCCGATGCCGCCCATAATGGACAGGCCGAGTGCACCCGACTTGGGCACGTTCTCACTCACATAGCCGAGCATGTTGGGCCAGAAATAACAGATACCCAGGGCATAGAAGACGGCCGCCACGTAGAGCATGTTGCCGCTCATCGTGCTGAGCATATAGATGCCGGCCACACCGAAGACGGCCGAACCCAGCAGCACGCCCGCCGTGTTCAGCCGCTCGATCAGGGATCCGGCGAAATAGCGGCCGACGGCCATCAGACCCGTCACCAACGCCAGGATCAGCATGGGACTGGCGCCGGCCTTGGCCAGGATGGGTCCCACCCACTGCTGCGGACCGAACTCGGAGATGGCCGTGAGGGCCATGCAGCAGGCCATGAAGAGGTATAGCGGGTTGAGCATCGCCTTGAAGTTGTCGAGCGCCGAACTCTCCGCAAGCCTCGGCTTGGGGAAGGCCTGGCCCCAGAACAGCACGGCATAGACCACCGTGGGCAGGAGGATGACCCAGATCTGGGCCTGCCAGGGCAGGGCGGCGTCCGTCATGTACTTCGAGATGAGCGAGCCCAGTACGATACCTCCGGGAAACCACATGTGGAAGCGGTTCATCCGCTTGCTGAACTCGATGCCGGAATAGGAGTCCGCAATCATCGGGTTGCAGGCGGCCTCGGTGCAGCCGTTGCCCAGTCCGATCAGCAGCGTCGAGAAGAGCAGCGTCTCATACCCGGTGGCATAGATGGTCAGCAGGATGCCCACAGCATGGGCTACG
>RGVM01000479.1 GCA_010027295.1 Chitinophagia bacterium | reverse complement strand
ACCAGTCTCGAGGCCGCACGCCAGGCCGTCGGCATGCTCTTCGAACGCGAGGTCGTCAAGAAGGCCACACTGGTGCGCATCCCGAAGAAGCGTGACTACATGCACATCGACACCCTCTTCACCCAGGTGAGGAGAGATGTCTGGGTGATGCTTGGGCACTTCTCCAGGAAGCAACTCGAACGCGAGGATGCCGACCCCTTGCAGTCGATCTTGTTCGGAAAACGCAAGGACGAGCGCCCCAACATCCTTCAGTTCCACCGCAACGACATGTCCAGACCCCTGACCTATGACCATCTCGAGGACCTGCTGGACGATATCAGCCGCAACGACCTGGGCTCCACCACGAAGACCCGGTTCATCTTGTCCGGGAACAACGAGTTCCCCTTCGACGCCAGGGAGCAGTGGACCGACTCCTGCAACCTGTTGGCGCTGCGGGAAGGCGTTGTCCTCGGATACGACCGGAACGACAAGACCGTGGAGGCGTTCCGGCGGAACGGATTCGAGACGGCAGGCGTCAAGGAGCTCGTACGCGACTTCGAATCAGGCACCAGAAAGCCCGAGGAAGTCAGGGACACCCTCATCCTGATGCCCTCCGCAGAACTCTCCCGTGCACGGGGGGGATTTCACTGCATGAGTATGCCATTAATGAGAGACCCATTGAAAGGTACAACAACTGCCATATGAATACTCAATGCGCATCGAACGTGCTGATGATCCGCCCTTCGGCTTTCGGCCACAACCCGCAGACGGCAGTGAACAACGTGTTCCAAAGGGAGTCCGGCGACGCGGCCTCCGTCAAGCGCACTGCGCTGCAGGAATTCAACGCGCTGGTCAGGCTGCTGAAGGACAACGGTGTCGAAGTGCTTGTCATGGATGATGATCCGAAACTGGTCACTCCCGATGCGGTCTTCCCGAACAACTGGATATCCTTCCATTCGAACGGCACAGTGGTGCTGTATCCCATGTTCGCGCCCAACCGCAGGCTCGAGCGGAGTCCCCGCATCATCGAGCGGATCCGGGAACGGTATCGCGTGAAGAGCATCCTCAACCTGACCGAGCATGAAAGGGACGGGCAGTTCCTGGAAGGCACGGGCAGCCTGGTCCTCGACAGGAAGGACCACCTTGCCTACGCCTGCCTGTCGGAGCGCACAGATGCGGCCCTGGTGGACCGGTTCTGCCGAAAGATGGGCTACCGGGCCGCAACCTTCCGCGCCAGCGATGCCTCGGGCCGGCCCATCTACCACACCAATGTGATGATGTCGATCGGAGCCGAATTCGCCGTAGTCTGCCTTTCCTGTATACGCGACAATGCAGAGCAAAAAGCGATCAAGGACCGACTCGAAAAACATGGCCGGCAGGTGATCGAGATTGACGAATCTCAGATGGCGGACTTCGCTGGCAATATCCTACAGCTGAGGTCTGCCGATGACAAGAGTCTGATCGTGATGTCGAGCAGGGCATATGCTGCATATCGTCCCGACCAGCTGGCCATCCTCGAGTCTTACGGGAGGATTCTGCACACCCCCCTTCCCACCATCGAGGACCAGGGAGGAGGCAGCGCCCGATGCATGATCGCTGAGATTTTCAACCCGGCCCTATTCTGAGTGCGTCCCGAAGCTTCTGGCCAGTCCTTCCTCAAACGAGAGCGGTTCGTATCCCAGTAATCGACGGGCCTTGTCTATCACGAATCCCGTACGCAGCGGCCGCCTGGCCGGTTGTGAGAAGGTGGATGCATCCACCCGCGTCATGAGCGTTGCATCCAGTCCGAGCAGGTCGGCGGTGCGCAGCGCCATCTCCCATGGCGTGAGCACGTCAGCGCCCGAGATGTGGAATATCCCCTCTTCCCCGCTCTCCAGCTGCAGTCGGACACCGCGGGCGAGGTCTCCTGCATAGGTCGGTGTCCGCACCTGATCGCCCACTACCTGTATGGAAGCGCCCGCCGTGAGCCTGTCGCGCACCCATGTCATCAGACTGGAGCGGGCAATGTTGTCGGAGTGACCGTACACAAGCACCGTCCTGACGATCGCGCGGCGGCCTTTCATCGCCAGGACTGTCCTCTCTGCTGCGAGCTTGGAGGCGCCGTATATGTTGACGGGGCCCGTGGGGTCATCCTCCCGGTAGGGTCCCGACTCCCCGTCGAATACGAAGTCGGTGGAGAGGTAGGTCATGGCAGCCCCGACGGCTTCTGCTGCGGAGCAAAGAAAACGAGTGGCGGTGACATTGACATGCCAGCAGGCGACTGGGTCTTGCTCGCAGGGGTCAGCCTGGGTCATGGCAGCCGCATGCACGACATGGTCTGGCTTCCAGCGTCGGAGGGTGTCGAATACTTCCACGCCGTCGGTGATGTCGAGCGGCAGATAGCAGGCACTGGGCAGCAGGGCATTCGGGGCCAATCGGCAGGGGCCCCTGCCCGTAGCCAAGACCTCGTGCCCGTGACGGGACAGTTCCGGCACTAGGAAACCGCCCAGCAGTCCGTTCGCACCCGTGACCAATATCCGCATCCAAAAGGTTTTCGTGGTG
>RGVM01000478.1 GCA_010027295.1 Chitinophagia bacterium | reverse complement strand
CAGCAACTGCGCGGCATAGGGCAGCTGCGAGAGGGACGCCTCGCTCCGCGTGGCGGTCACCACGACCTCCTGCATCAGCCGGACCACAGTGTCGGCCGGAGGATTCTGCGCCACCACCGCCGAAGAGAATGAAAGGGCTAACAACACGGCAAGGCTCATACGATGCATACGCTTTTTTTAAACGGATAGCAAGATAGGGAGATAAAAGATGAGTGAGCGCCGTGGCAGGGCCACACGGGAAACACCGTCAGTTATCCACCTCTCCCGCGGCCCGACCCAGCCTTGCGGGCATCTCAACGACCTTGGCATCCAATGCGGGGGACGGACCTTCCAGCTCGTCCAGGAGGATGTCGTGCATCTCTCGCACCCGGCGGCGGAAGTCGTCACGAAAGGACGACGGAGCAACGGCCTGCGTCAGTACTCTGCCGAGATCGTACTGCGTCGACCAACCGGCGATACCCTGCCGCTCGGCATCCAGCGCATTGGAGAGTTGCTCCTGATGGCCCTCCACCGGCACCATCAGCAGGGGCTTGCCCAGCAGCAATGCCTCGCAGACGGTCTCGAAGCCAGCACTGGTAACGACGGCCCGGCAACAGGCTAGCATCTCCAGGAAGAGTTGGTCGTCGAGAGAGTGGAAGCAGAGCGCATCGTCAACCCGGTAAAACCGACTGTGACGTACGCGTACACCCTCATCGTCGGTGAAGCAGTGTATGCGAACGCCGGGATGCGCCGCGTGCCACCGCAGAATGTCAGACATGTAGCCGCTGTTGACCAGGTACACGAGAATGAACCCCTCATCGGAAGTCGTCAGGGTCATGACCTCGCGGCGCAGGATCGGGGCCACGACCCGGAGGCGGTCGTTGCGCGAAGGTGCCAACTCGTAGATGGACAGGGCCAGCCGCCGGTCGGACCCCGCGGCGGTCAGGCGGGTGAAGGAGCGAAGGAGAAACTGCTGCCAGCGACCTGAACCGGGGATGTCGTACCCCTCGTGGAGATAGACGTACTGGTGCGCGATGGATATCCTGCGCATCGCACCGGGCCACAGCAGGCCATGCAGACCCGCCAGCGGCTCGTAGAAATTCACGACGACGGCCGGCCGGTGGTAGGACACCAGCCGGTCGAAGCGGCGGAGGCTGGCGAGATGGTCCGGCAGCCGGATCAGGACACGCCAAAGAGACAGCCACAGGCTGATTGACCGGCCGTTCCGCTTCACAAAGCCCGGACTGGGAAGCGCAACTACCGGGCAGGACACCCGCCTCCGAAAGAAGTCAGGTAGCAGCCGGTCGGACGGAAGACCGACTACGATGCAGCAGACTTCGTGTCCACGTGACGTGAGCAGGTCATAGACGGTGAGGCACTGCATGAGATGGCCCCTGCCCTCGCCCTGCACGGCGAGGAGGTACGTTCCGGTTTTCATAATGCATAGGATTTACATGGTATCGGCATGCGAGAGGTCCCGCTCGGCCGACGCTATCTCTTCTTCCAGGCCTTCCGACGAATATTCGTCATCAGGTTCCGCCTCATCGCCCCGCTCGCGACACCAGTCATGGTAGTACATCAACCGCCACTCGCCTTCGACGGTCTCCACCAGTGCGCTGAGCGTCTCCACCCAATCGCCGCTGTTCAGATAGTGGATGCCGTTGACCTGTTTGTTGGCGGGATGGTGGATGTGCCCACAGATGACGCCATGGCACTTCTCTGCTCGAGCGACCTCGCAGAGCTCGGCCTCGAAGTCGGTGATGAAGGAGACGACGCGCTTCACTCCGTTCTTGACACGCTGGGAGAGGGAGTAATAAGGCATGCCCCGCCGGGTTCGATAGGCGTTGTAATATCGATTGAGCCAGAGTAGGAAGGTGTAGCCGGTGTCGCCCAGC
Organism: Chitinophagia bacterium; assembly: GCA_010027295.1. GTDB lineage: Bacteria > Bacteroidota > Bacteroidia > Chitinophagales > Chitinophagaceae > Pollutibacter. Next base: position 647 of record RGVM01000478.1, on the reverse strand, counting down.
TTGGCGACCCATTTGAGCTTGGTGGTGACGGTATCGAAGATGTCGCCATGCACGACGAAATACCGCCTGCCCGCACTATGGTGGATATGGGTGCGGACGATAGAGAAGTTGCCAATTTCGAGGGGCAGAACCTCGTCGAGGAAGTCGTCATGGTTGCCTCGGAGGTAGACGACCTCTGTGTCGGTCGACGACACGCGCTTCATGATATGGCGGAAGAAGGCCGTGTGGCGCTTTCTCCATTTGCCGGACTTTCGCAACTGCCAGCCGTCTACGATGTCACCGTTGAGGATGAGCTTGTCGCAGCTGTGTTTTCTCAGGAACCTGACAGCCTCGCGAACATGGGAGTTTCGGATACCCAGGTGGATGTCGGAAAGTACGATGGTACGATAATGGGTTTTCAAGGATATTCTTTCACCGAATGTCAGCAGCCTTTGTTACGGCAGCATGAACTGCCGGTTAAGAAAATATGATGTCGGACGGCGGGGAGGGTCAGCGGCCTGGGGTCAGCACGACGGTGACGGGAAAATGGTCCGAAGGGAAGCGGCCCTTGTATGTGTCGGTGAGCACGGCCCACCGGTCGGCCGAGAAGTGGCGGGTGACGAAAATGTGGTCGATGACGTCGGCGGTTATGGCATCCGCACGGAAGC
>RGVM01000477.1 GCA_010027295.1 Chitinophagia bacterium | reverse complement strand
CCTCGGGCTCGTGTTTCAACTGATGTTCAATCTCGCACAATGGCCCATGGATTTGATCGATTCTGGATTTTCAGCAATCCAGGGGCTGCTTTCGGAATCCCGTCTGCCCACGGATCTCAAGAGTTTTCTCTCGGACGGAATCGTCGCGGGTGTGGGCGGAACGCTCGTGTTTCTCCCTCAGATCCTCATTTTGTATGCACTGATTCTCTTTTTGGAGGATTTCGGGTTCATGGCCCGCGCTGTGTTCATGTTGGATCATCTGATGGGGAAGGTGGGCTTGCACGGTCGTTCGTTTTTGCCGCTTCTTTCGAGTTATGCTTGCAATGTGCCGGGGATCATGGGGGCGAGAACGATCGAGAGCAAAGCGGATCGCGTGATCACGACGCTGATCATTCCCCTGACGACATGTTCGGCGCGGATTCCGGTGTATGGACTTTTGATTTCCGCCTTCGTCCCGAATGTCCCCGTGCTTTTTGGATTGAAACTCCAGGGCCTGGTGATGCTCGGGCTCTATGCGATCGGGATCCTTTCCGCGTTGCTCATGGGCGGAATCTTCAAGCGACTGCTGTTTCGGGGCCAGCGTCCGCCGCTTCTGATTGAGCTTCCTTCCTACAAACGGCCCTCCTTGAGGAGTTTATTCCGGGGGCTGGTGTACCGGATTCAGCTTTTTCTGAAACGGGTGGGGACCGTGATCGTCTCGACCAGTGTTGTGATCTGGATTCTGCTCAGCTATCCGAAGTCCAGGAACTGGATCGTCGGCCTCAACATCAACTTCTAAACGCCAAGGCTCATGAACCGCATGATATACAAATGGCCCGTCGCCGCGCTACTGCTCGCCGCGACTTTCAGCTGCACCAAGCTCAACGAGCAGGTGCTTGACGAGTCCTCCGTCACCGGCCTCACCGACAAGCAGATCGCTGATGGCACCATCGCACCCGTCTATGCGAACTTGCCCAACATCTACATCCACACCGGTCTCTTCGCGCTGCAGGAGATCACCACCGACGAGGCTATCCTTCCATACCGCGGCGGTACCGACTGGGGCGACAACGGCATCTACATCGACCTGCACAGGCATACGATGAACAGCAACACGGCCAACGTGCGCAATACGTGGACGCCGCTCGTGCAGAGCCTCTCCCGCGCCGTTTCCGCTGTCAGCTCGCTTCAGTCGAACAAGGACCCCAACGCCGCCCGCTACATTGCAGAGGCAAAGGGTATGTACGCCTTCTATAACATGATGGCGCTCGACCTGTGGGGTATCATCTTCGTGAAGGAAGACCCCGGCGCGACGTCGAAAATCGTTCGCGGTGACTCCGCCGTCGAATACCTCAAGAAGGTGCTGCTCGAAGTGGAACCCGTGCTTGACAACACCACCGGGCCCGGCCGCCTCACCAAGGCAGGCGTCTGGGGACTGCTGGCCCGACTCCACCTGAACGCCGCCGCCTACCGCGATATCTACGCGCCCAGCTTCACCTTCCGCACAGACGACCTCGACAAGGTAGTCGACTACACCACGCGCATCATCAACGCCGGGCAGTACGCCCTCTCCGCCGACTACTGGTCCATCTTCAACGACGACAACAACACCAACAAGGAGCATATCTTCTCCGTGGACCAGCGACCCGATCTGAACGGGCACAACCGCCTGTCCTACTTCTCTCTGTCCGGCGACCAGTTCCCCTTGCCTGCCTACTCCGGTGCCAACGGTACAGACGGTCCGGGCATCACCCCCGACTACTACCGGACATGGGTGAACGCCTACGCCCCCCTCGACCCCGCAGCTGCCGACCCCCGCTTCTACAAGCAGAACATATTTGTTGACCCCGTCACACAGGAGGCCTGCTACGACGCCGCCACTTATCGCATTGACAGGGGTATCCTGCGCGGACAGCAGTACGGACTCCAGCGGATCGCCGGCGTGTTCTCAAAGTGCCCTGACGGGAAGTTCAAGGTCGGAAGACTCTTCAACGCCACACGCAACAGGCCCACCATTCCCGTGGTACACACCGAGCAGATCAACTTCACCACGGTGGGTAGCGACTATTCCACCGGTTTCCGCGTCCTCAAGTATGAGTTCAGCCAGACATCCCAGAGCGGGCGCAACTTCGGTGCCGTCGACATCCCCATCGTACGGCTGGCCGACGTGTACCTGATGCGCGCCGAAGCCAAGCTCCGCAAGGGTGACGCCACTGGCGCCCTGGCCGACGTGAACGCCGTCCGTACCGCACGCGTCTCCGGGTCCCTCCGCGCCCCGGCCCTCACCAACCTCACCCTCGACCTGCTGTTCCGCGAACGCGGTTTCGAACTCTACTGGGAGATGCACCGCCGGACCGACATGATCCGGTTCGGCAAGTACGAGGATGTCTGGACAGAGAAGTCGGACGCCGACCGAAACAAGCGCCTCTTCCCGATCCCACAGACGGCCATCGACGGCGCCTCCAACCTGCCCGGGTATCTGAGGCAGAACGCCGGCTACTGACCGATACCTGAGCCAGCACATGCACAAAACGGGGACCTCGAGGTCCCC
>RGVM01000476.1 GCA_010027295.1 Chitinophagia bacterium | reverse complement strand
GAAGACCGGCAGGGTCGCCTCCTCCGGTTCCCCGATCACCACGGGCACGCCGGACTTTATGATGCCGGCCTTCTCCGCCGCGATGGCCGGCAGCGTGTCGCCCAGCAGGTTCATATGGTCCCATCCGATATTGGTGATGACGGAGACTTCGGGTATGACGATGTTGGTGCTGTCGAGCCGTCCGCCGAGGCCCGTCTCAATGACAGCCACGTCGACCTTTCGCTCGGCGAAGTGATGGAAGGCCATCGCCACGGTGATCTCGAAGAAGGAGGGGGAGAGGGCATCTATCTCGGGCAGGATGCGTTGCGTGAAGGATACAACGTCGTCTGCGGGCATCATCTCGCCGTCGATGCGGATGCGTTCGCGGAAGTCGCGGAGGTGCGGCGAGGTGTAGAGGCCTGTCCGGTAGCCGCAGGCCATGAGGACCGATGCGAGCATGTGGCTGACGGAACCTTTGCCGTTGGTGCCTGCCACGTGGATGCAGGGGAAGGTCGACTGGGGGTTGCCGAGACTGCGGCAGAGGCTTTCGATGTTGTCGAGGCCCGGTTTGACGGCATTGGCGCCGATCCGGCTGAACATCGGAAGCCGCTCGTACAGGAATGCGAGTGTCTCTTCGTAGGTCATCTCCGTCGGGGATCGCGACAAAGGTAAACCGGAGGCCTTACCTCACCTTGAAGTTGAAGACGATGGTGCCGATATCGGTCTCCGGGCCGTCGGGCTGCCCGTTGAACCTCAGCTGCAGGGCCTTGTTGATGGCGATTGTGCGCATGGAGACATCGCCGGTGGTGGACCCCTTCGGTTGGTAGACCGCGCTGATCACCTTTCCGCTTGCATCCACCCGGATGTCGACGGCCACTTTTGCGTTCTCGCTGAAGTCGTCCTCGAACGAAGGATAACGGGTGATGCGACGCCCGGAGAGTCCTTTTTGTATCGCCACACCGCTGCCGCGGCCGCCACCGCCCTCGTAGTTGTCGGAGTCGGGATTACCGCCGCTGCGTCCCTGGTCGCCGCGGCCGCCGTTGACGCCCTGTCCCTTGCTCTCGTTCCAGCTGTCCGCATCGTTCCCTCCCTGCCGGTCACCACGGCCACCCTGGTAGACGAACTTGGGTTTGGGAGCGGGCTTGGGCTTCTCCACCTCGGCGGGCTTGTCCTTCCTCACGACGGGTTTGGGTGTCTCCTTCGGCGGCGTGACGGTTTTCTTCTCCACCGGTTTTGTCGACTTGGGAGCCACGACTTCGGGGGCTTCCTTGTCGTTGTCGTCCGTCTCCACTTCCTTCGGCGTCACGTCTGTCGCGGTGGGCTTGGGGGTGGACACTTCCGCGTCCTTCGGCTGCTCCGCCGGCGACAGGGGCGACAGTGGGGGCGTTTCGCCCTCTCCGAGATCTCCATCCCCGAGGTTCACCTCCATGCCTTCCTCGGTCGGCGGTTGTTCCGGCATCGGGGGTGTCCAGGAGATGATGAGCGCGAGGAAGAGGAGCGTCCCGCAGACCAGTCCGGTGAGCGTGCCCGCCCTGGCGTTCTTGTCCGTGTCGGAGCGGCTCATGTCAGTGGTTCCTTTGGTGTGAAATTAGGAAAGGGACTGTTACTGGGGTCTTAAAAATCGATGGACCGCGCGGTTCAGGCCTGTCGGGCGAAGTCGTGGTCGTAGTCGCCTTTGATCCGCTCGATGGGCGGGTTGAAATAGCCGTATTTGAGGTCGGGGAACTCGCTGCGCAGTTCGTCCATCACCGTTCGGATGCCATAGGCCTCGCCCGTCTCGCTGACGCCGATGCGGCCCAGGTACCAGTCGGGGTCGATGTTGAAGTTCCGCCACTGGATCATGTTGAGTCCGGTCTCCCGGATGAGTGTCCGCAGGGCCTCGTATTCCTCCTCCGTATCGGTCATGCCGGGGAAGGTGAAGTAGTTGATGGAGCTCCATCCTCCGTGTCTGCGCACGACGCGGAGGCTCTCGACGACATCCTCGAAACTGTAGTTGTTGGGGCGATAGTATCGTTCGTAGATGTGTTTCCGGGCCGAGTTGGTGCTGACGCGGATCGAGTCTAGCCCCGCGCGGCAGAGGGCGTCGACGGCGTCGGGCTTCGAGCCGTTGGTGTTGATGTTGAGGCTTCCCTTGGACGTGTGCCTGCGTATCTGCCGGATGGCTTCGGCGATGGTCTCCCACATGAGGAGCGGTTCGCCTTCGCAACCCTGTCCGAAGCTCACGATGGGGAAGGGAGCCGTCTCGAGGTGGGGCACGGTGAATTCGACGATCTCCTCGTGTGTCGGGCGGAAGTCGAGCCGGTTCTGCGTCGAAGGGATGGGTTCCTCCTCGGGCTGGAAGGAGATGCATCCGATGCAGTTGGCATTGCAGGCGGGCGAGCTGGGCACGGGGCACTCCCAGCGTCCCATGAACATGTTGCGGGCGGCCGGACAGTTGTAGGTGCGGCAGCAGTTGTCCGCCAGATGTCGCACGAGGCGGTTCTTCGGATATGCGTTGAGGATATGGTCGAGTCCGCTTTGGATGCGGGCCTCGTCGAACCCGGGGGCCTCCTGCCGGATGTCGCG
>RGVM01000475.1 GCA_010027295.1 Chitinophagia bacterium | reverse complement strand
CAGTCAACCAAGTGCTCGAGCACCCAGATGACCAGCGCTGCCGTCAGCAGCGTCAGAGCAAGCTGCAGCAGGATGCGAATGGAATCCCCCATCATCCCTGCCACCTGATTCCTGCCATCCTTGAAGTTACCGGATGCCCCCATCTCCGTCACCTCGACTGAAAGAGACCGACCAGCTTCTCGACCTGCATCGCCACCAGAAAGGCGATTATCAGATTGATGAGGCTCGGCAGTTTAAACAGCCAATCGGCTATGTAGTAGACGACCACCATCAGGGAGATAGAGAGCGCCAGGCTCATCCACGAAGAGATCCGGTTTCTCAGGTAGTCGGAGATTCGTCTTCTGACATCGTTTTGCTTCAAAGCAGACCTACCTTTCCAGCGTCAGCTCACGTTCCTGGACTCGTTCCTGAACGCGCTCCTGACGCGGCTCCTGCACCTCGACGGCCAGATCCTTCTGTCGGGACCGGTCCATCCTCGCTGCCAGCTCGGCAACCGTATCCTTGAGTTCGCTCTCTTCGATGTAAATGCGGGTTTCGCCTCTTGCTCTCGAAAGCTGAACGTAAGAGAGCTCGCGATCCTGCATATCTCCACCCGCCAGGACGTAACATTTTTCCGCCGTCGCCCCCTGAAACTTGTGCGTCGTTGCGGCATAGCCAAGGCGGACATCGGTAAAGGTGCGGTAGGGAATATGAACTCGGCGCGACTTCTCCCCCTCGACATCTACCGTCATCACGCCCCGTGTATTGTCGATGGCGATCACGGTTCCGACATCGCCATTCTCCACCCGATGGATTGGCGACCGCCTCGTGATCATGACCCGATCGTTGACGTGGATCTTCTGCTGCTCGACGACCGCGCTCTGTGTGCCAAGATGCCCTTCCTCTTTACGGGCCGCTTGCACCTTCTTATTAAGGATACCGGCCTCGGACCTCGTACCGGTGATGATCACCCTGCCGTTCGGCGTCGCGAGTCCATCCTTCTTATAGTCCTCGACGAGAGCGTCCATGGCCTCCTCCCGACTCTCGGAGACCTTCAGAAGACCCCGCTCGGCATAGGAGTCGAGGGCCGACTTCGACCTCCCGCCAACCACCTGGTGAATGGCCTCGATGTCCCGCTTATCCCTCTGCCGTCGAATCTCCTTCAGCTCGACACGACCGAGCGAGTCGCCAATCGCCCTGAAGGCTCCACCCGCCTCGATCGGCTGCAACTGCTTCTCGTCCCCGACCAGGACAACCCTCGCACGCCTCGTGCCCACCATCCCCGCCTCGTCAACGACGATCACCGTTCGCTTGTTGAGCTCGATCTTGCCTGCGTCGATATCCCGCAGCGTCTTATGAAGCGTCGTGCTCCTGATCCCTGACCCGTCCTCCAGCCCCCGCGCGGCCTTACCCGAAAGCGAGGCGCCCTTCACCTCATAGCCCGACTCCTCCCAGGCAATCCTGGCCTCCTTGAGCAGCGTCGTCTTGCCCGTCCCCGCCATTCCGGAGACAACCTTCACATTGCCCTGCGGCTCCATCAAATGCCGTAGCGCCTTCCTCTGCTCCTCCGACAGCTCACTCTTTGGATTGACCTGCCCCCTGATGGTGCGCTTCTCCTCCTTCATCTCCTGGACAGCGAAGAGCATCGCCTTCTCGACCTGCAACATCTCCCGCGTCGTGTAGCGCTTCTCACCATCCACCCGCCCGAGGAAGACGATCCTCTCCTTGTTCTGAAGCTCCTGCCTGACCGCGCTCCTCACCGCCTCTGCTCCAATCCCTGGGACCTGTGACTCCTCCGCCGTATACCGCACCAGATCACGCTCCGAAAAGTGGCTCTGCTGCCAGGTGATCTTCTCTACCGCCTTATTAGCGCAAAGTGCGCCGATCCGTTCAGGATCCCGATCTCTCTCCGGCTCGCGCCTCTTCAGATCCTTCCCCTCGAAGCCGTACTCCCTCCCCACCTGCTGCCAGATCCCGAAGAGCTCCTCGCGCGAAGCATGCCCCTTGACCTGCCGCGTCGCCATCGTTGCCGCCGCCGAAGCCGCCGCTCCCGATGTCCCCTTCTTCTCCAGCTCCTCCAGGATCTCGGCCCGCCGCTTTGAGAACTCCTCCGACAACTTCTCCGGTACCCCCTTCAGTTTGAAGAAGGCTCGGTCCTCGGCCAGCTCGTAGCCAAGCTCGTGGAGCTGTGCTGCAAGCTCCGCCCGGTAGACCGCACCGGCGGCCATCTTTGACTGATAGAGTGGCTTGCTGAGAATTGTTCCCGTGCTTCCGTCCTCCCTCACCCCGACGTTGAGAACAATCGCATGGGTATGGATCTGCGGATCCTGCGCCCGACTCGTCCCGTGCTGGAACGTCGCCACCACCAGCTCGGCCTCCTCGCGCGCCTCTCCTCCCTTCCCTCTTCTCGTCCACGCAAAATCGTCTTCGAGGTAGCGCAAGGCTTCACCCACCGCCTTGTCATGCGCCTGCTGAATCAGGACTCTTGTCTCCTGATCAGAGAGCGCCCAGGCGACCGACACCGACTTCGGAGCAGAGAAGGTCAGATCCCAGCCTGGCTGATGGTTCTT
>RGVM01000474.1 GCA_010027295.1 Chitinophagia bacterium | reverse complement strand
ATCCCGGTCTTTTCCCTTGTCCGCATGGAACCCGTTGCAGAAACCCTGCGGATCAGCGTGCAGGCGGCTTGCCCAGGGCCTGATAGATGGCCTCGTGGATATTGCTGCGCACGTTCATCCTCAGCAGCCGGTTGCTGCCGTCGGGATGCACGCGGTTGGAGAGGAAGACGAAGACGAGGTCCTCCTTGGGATCCGCCCAGGCGCAGGTGCCCGTGAAGCCGGTATGTCCGAAGGTCAGCGGGGATGCGCTCAGCGTGGGATAGGGGTCCTTCCTGGTGGCGTTATCCTTCTCGGGCTTGTCGAATCCCAGTCCTCGGCGGCTGATGGCACTGTGGTAGGCCGTGAACAGGTCCACCGTGGTGTCGGAGAGGTACAGGCGCCCGTTCAGCTCGCCCTTGTTGAGGAGCATCTGCATGAGGGCGGCGATATCGTGCGCGCTGCTGAAGAGTCCCGCATGCCCGGCCACGCCGCCGAAGAGCGCGGCACCGGGGTCATGCACATATCCGTGAACCAGCGACCGGCGGAACAGGGTCTCCGCCTCCGTGGGTGCTATCTGGCGGACAGGGAAGCGGTCGGCCGGGTTGAAGCAAGGGCTGACGAGCCCCATGGGACGGTAGAAGGTCGCGGCGGCGTATTCGTCGAGCGGGCGTCCCGTCACGGCCTCCACGACCTTGCCGAGGAGGATGAAGTCGTTGTCGCTGTACACGTATCCGGGGTTGGGCGCCACGGCGCTCTGCAGGATGCGACGGTACATGGTGTCGCGGAAGTCGGAGCGCATGTACATCCCGTCCTTCACGCGGATGTCATAGCCATCCCTGCGTTCGGGAGCATAGAACCCTTCCTTTGGGACACCCGTGGTGGTGTCGATCGTCTCACGATAGAAGGGGATGAAGGCCTTCAAACCCGCCTGGTGGATCAGGAGGTCGCGCAGGCGGATTGCGGCCTTGTCGGAACCCCTCGTCCAGGGGAGGTAGTCGCCGAGGGTGGCGTCGAGCCGTATCCTGCCCTCGTCGTACAGTTTCATGACCGACAGCGTGGTGGCGCAGATCTTGGTGACGGAGGCCATGTCGAACAGCGTTTCGGGCGTCATCGCGCGGGTGCTGTCGTAGGCCTGGTGTCCGAAGGACTTGTGGTAGACGATGCGACCCTTGTGGGCCACCAGCACGACACAGCCGGGGGCGGCCCTTTGGCGGATGGCATCCTCGGCCAGCGAGTCGATGGCCTGGAACCTTGTCTCGGGAATCCCCCCGGCCAAGGTCTCGGAACGGGGCAGGACCGGGATGGTGAGGCCCGTCCCGGAAGGCATGTCGTCGCGGATGGCAACCGGTAGGCGGCCCTGTGGGGAACGCAGCCCTGCGACCATGTCGGCCGCCACGTCATGCGCGATGGGCTCGTCCTCGTAGCATACCAGCAGGCTGCCGGCATTGGCGAGGCTGCCGGCTGCTGCGTAGGGGTTGCCGAAGACTACCACTGCGGAGGGCTTCGACGCGATGGCTCCGGCCGCCAGGCCGAGGGCGGCCTCGCTCATGCCGAAGGTCCTGTTCTGACCGGGGAAACGGGTGAGGCCGTGCACCGCCACCACCACCTTGTCATACCGTGTGCGCAGCAGCTCTACGATGGAAGGCACTTCGTGGGGGGGACGACGGTAGTCGAAGTGGAAGACGTCTGCGTCATAGTGAAGGCGCATGCGCCGGGTGAAGTCGTTGTCGGCGGAGGTTCCGAGCGAGACCACGACCACGCGCGCCTTCCCATCGGTGGCCAGAGGGAGGCTCAGGGGGTCGTGGCGGACGAGCGTGATGGCGTTCTCCGTCACGCGGCGGCGCAGCTCGGGCGACCTGCGGTTGAGGTCCTCCGCCAGCCCTTTCAGCTCGACGGGCCTGAGGTCGGCGAGCCCGTGGCGGTATTTTTCCAGCAGCACCTTCCTGACCCTCGCGTCGAGGTCGGCCCATGCCAGCCGCTTCTTCCGGATGGCGTCCTTCACCTTCTCCACGACCGTGGGGATGTCGCCGGGCAGGCACAGCATGTCATGGCCAGCGATGAGCGCCTCCACCGAGGCCTCGCCATCGGGGAAGTACTTGGTCACGCCCTTCATCTCCAGGGCGTCGGTGAAGGTGAGGCCCCGGAAGCCGAGGGTGTCGCGCAGCAGCGAGGTCACATTGGCGTAGGAGATGGAGCTGGGGCGGTTGGGCCTGTCATCGATGGCCGGTATCGAGAGATGCGCGACCATGACACTGCCGACGCCCTCACGGATGAGGGCGCGGAAGGGGTAGAGCTCGATGGAGTCGAGCTGGCGGAGGTCCTTGCGGATGACGGGCAGGTCGTAATGGGAGTCGACGCTCACGTCGCCGTGGCCGGGGAAGTGCTTGGCGGAGGCCATCACGCCGGCGTCCTGCATCCCCTTCATGTAGAGCAGGCCGAGCTCGGCAACACGCTGGCGGTCGTCGCCGAAGGAACGGTCGTTGATGACGGGGTTGGCGGGGTTGTTATTGACGTCGACCACCGGGGCGTAGTTCACCTGTATGCCCATGCGGTGACACTGTTCCGCCACCC
>RGVM01000473.1 GCA_010027295.1 Chitinophagia bacterium | reverse complement strand
ACGGGCCCTGCGGCCACGATGCGGTACTGGCGTCCGGTGGCATGCTCTGCGACCATGATGCTCTCGCGCGTCTCGGCGGAGATGCCGAAGGGGTATAGGGGGATACCCTCCATGGCCACCAGATCCTGCAGGTACTGCCCGTTGCGGCCGCCCGAGAGTAGGAAGGCTTCGGCGGGACCTCCCAGCCGGCGGATGCCGCGGGCCACGTTGATGCCTCCGCCGCCGGCCTCGACGATGGGGTTGGGGCAGCGCAGCTTATGGTCGGGCTCGAGCCTTTCGACGGAGAAGGACTTGTCGAGGGCAGGGTTGAGGGTTATGGTGAGGATCATGGTAGGCGTTCGCTTTGGAACTGAGGGCGCAGGACAGTCAGGGGTTCTGGAAGAGGCTTTCGATGAAGGCCTCCTTGTCGAAGAGCAGCAGATCTTCTATGCGTTCCCCTACGCCGATGAATCGGACAGGGATACGGAACTGGCTGGCGATAGCGAGGACGACGCCGCCCTTTGCGGTCCCGTCGAGCTTGGTGATGGCGAGGCCTGTGACCTGTGTGGCGGCCGAGAAATGGCGTGCCTGTTCGACCGCGTTCTGTCCGGTGGAGCCGTCTAGCACGAGCAGCACCTCGTGTGGGCCGTCGGGAACGACCTTTTGGATCACGCGGCGGATCTTGGAGAGCTCGTCCATGAGGTGGGCCTTGTTGTGCAGGCGGCCGGCCGTGTCAATCAGCACGACGTCGCTGCCACGGGCCACGGCGCTGTTGACGGTGTCGTAGGCGACGGCGGCTGGGTCGCTGCCCATCTCCCGCTTCACGATAGGGACGCCGGTGCGTTCGCTCCAGATGGTGAGCTGGTCCACGGCGGCAGCGCGGAAAGTGTCGGCGGCACCGAGGAGGACCGACTTGCCGGCCGCCTGGAATTGGTGGGCCAGCTTGCCGATCGTCGTCGTTTTGCCCACACCGTTGACGCCTACGACAAGGATGATGTAGGGCTTCCCGCCGGTGGCGGGCAGGGTGAAGCCGTCGCTGCGCCTGTCGGTGCCGTCGACGAGGATGGCGGCCGTCTCCTCGCGCAGGATGCGCGGCAGGTCTGCAGGTGTCACATTCTTGTCGCGGCGCACCCGCTCCTGGATGTGTTCCACGATACGGACCGTCGTGTCGATGCCCACGTCGGCCCCGATGAGGGCCTCTTCGAGCTCTTCGATCATCTGGTCATCGATGGCCGTTCGTCCAGTGATAGCCCGCGTAAGTCTTGAAAGGAAGCCCTCGCGGGTCTTGCCGAGGCCGGCAACCAGGCTCTCGCGCTCCTTTCTTCCGAATAACCTGTCGAAGATGCCCATGGGGGTATGATTCAGTATGGGATGTCGAAACGCATTAGGAAGTCCTCCGTGCGCTCATTGCCGAATTCGAAGGCGGCCGTCTCATATATGCGGAAGCCCTTGGACTGGTAGAACCCTATCGCTTCGGCATTCTGCGCCCATACCTGAAGCCAGACGACACTGTCGCCGGCATCACGGGCCGACCGCAGGGCGATGTCCATCAGGGTGCTGCCGATACCCGAGCCCTGGAAGCGTCGAAGGACGTAGATGCGCTCCACCTGGAGGCAGTTGCCTTCGGGGATCCCTTTCGGACGCCTGTCCCGGCGGAGTTTGAGGTATCCGGCCGGCTCATCAGCCAAGCGGGCCAATTGGAAGTCGAATCCCGGCGTCTCCAGTTCGGTGCGGATGCGCTCGTCGGTGAGGTGAGTGTCCACGTATAGGCGGAGGTTGTCGGGGTCGGTGCGTCCGCCGTAGGTCTCAAGGAAGGAGTCGCGCGCGAGTGCGGCGAGAGATCCCGCCTCCCGGGCGGTGACGCGGGCTATGGTCGGTGTTGACGGGGCCTTCATGGTCGGAGGAAATGAAAAAAGCCGTTCCAGCGGGGGATGGAACAGCTTCGTCAGGCCGGAATTCCGCATGGAGCGGTTATTGGGCCAGAAAATCCTTGATCTTGTCCTTATGGACGATAGCCTCCTTGAAGGTGTAGGCACCTGTCTTGGGGCTGCGTACGGCTTTGATCACTTTCGTCCAGTTCTTCGCCTCGGCGGCCGCCTTTTGGTCCTTCGTCTTGATGGCTGTCTTCGCTTGCTTGGCCATGGCTTACTTGATTTCCTTGTGAACGGTGACTTTCTTCAGGAGCGGGTTGTACTTCTTGAGTTCGAGCCGCTCGGGGGTGTTCTTCTTGTTCTTGGTGGTGATGTAGCGGCTCGTGCCGGGCAGTCCGCTGTTCTTGTGCTCCGTGCACTCGAGTATCACCTGCACCCGGGCCCCTTTCTTTGCTGCCATTTGGATGGGTTTGTTTGGGTCTTTAGCGTGTAGATCAGATGTGCATGCCGGACGCCCTGAGCTCCTTCACGACGGAGTAGAGGCCGTTCTTGTTGATGGTGCGGATAGCGTCGGCCGAAAGCTTCAGCGTTACCCACTTGTCCTCCTCGGCGAGGAAGAATCGCTTTGTCTGGAGGTTTGGTAGGAAGCGGCGCTTCGACTTGATGTTCGAGTGCGAGACCTTGTGGCCCGTGACCGGCT
>RGVM01000472.1 GCA_010027295.1 Chitinophagia bacterium | reverse complement strand
GCCCCCCATGGAGATGATGTCGTCATCGGGATGCGGAGAGAAGATGATGACACGCTTTTGGGCCGGATAGCGGCGCTCCGGGTGACGGGGCAGCTCCTCCTGGGCCTTGCCGCCGGGCCATCCGGTGATGGTGTCCCGCATGCCGTTGAAGACGCGTATGTTGATGTCGTAGGAATTTCCTACCATCACGAGAAGGTCGCTGAGGCCGAAGTTGTTGTAGTCGTCATTTGTCAGCATCAACACGGGCTTTCCGAGCTCTAGTGCCATATTGCAGACGGCCTTTCGGATAAGCTTCTCGTCCCAGTCGATCGCACCCGTGAGCCAGGGCTGCTTCACGCGGGTGAGCTCCTGCGCCGCCCCGGGGTCGAGCACGAACGTGCAGTCGGGGTGCTCCTGTAGCAGCGATGCCGGCACCTGCTCCGTCACATACCCTTCCACGGCCTTCCGGATGATGGCGGCCTTGTGGTTTCCCCAGGCCATCAGCACGATCTTGCGTGCCGAAAGGATACTGCGCACCCCCATCGTCACTGCCAGCCGGGGTACCTGCGAGATGTTGGGGAACTCGTACACATTGGCCAACCGTGTCGAATTGTCGAGGGCGACGAGCCGTGTCGTCGAAAAGCGGCTCGACCCTGGCTCGTTGAAGCCAATGTGACCGTTCAGCCCGATGCCGAGGATCTGCAGGTCGATGCCGCCCGCCTCCTCTATCATCCGCTCATAGGCGGCTCCGTACTCCCGTATGTCGGCCTTGTCGATCGTGCCGTCTGGCACATGAACGTTCGCAGGGTCGATGTCGATGTGGTCGAACAGGTTCACCTTCATGAAGCGATGGTAGCTCTGCAGCGCCTCCGGCTCCATGGGATAGTACTCGTCGAGGTTGAAAGTGACCACGTTCCGGAAACTCAGCCCCTCGTATCGGTGCAGTCGCACCAGCTCGGCATAAAGCGACTTGGGACTGGACCCCGTAGCCAGACCCAGAACACAGGTCTCACCGGCCTTCTCCTTCTCCTGAATCAACGAGGCTACTACCCGGGCCACCGATGCCGAGGCCTGCTTGTCGTTTTCGAAAATCTGTACGGGAATTTTCTCGAATGAATCCACCATGCTCATGCGGCTTGTTTTTCGTCTGTGCTGCGCGAAAATAGCGTAAGAATGCCCCTCCGCCAACCGGCGAGGCCTCTCCTTGAGCATGTCTTCCGTATGCCTGTATGCCGACGATCCGTTAGGGACCGATGCTGAGTTCGAATATCTCGGGCCATAGCTTGCCCGTCACCAGCAACCGCTTCCGCGCAGCGTCCCACGCGATGCCGTTGAGCACCGCCCCGTTCATCTCTGCGGCTGAGCCGGGTTTCGTGAGGTAGGTGAGGTCGGAGCGACTGTTCCGCTTCAGCAGGTCCGTGAGGTCCAGCCGACCCGTCACCATCCCCGTGGCAGGATCGATGCGCACAATCTGATCGTACTGCCAGCGGTTCGCATAGATGCTCCCTTCCACCCACTCGAGCTCGTTGAGGTTGTTGACGGGGCCGGCATTGTCGCTCACGCTCACGACTCGCTTCAGCTTGAGGTCCGTCGGGTTCACGACGTACAGCTTGTCGCTGCCGTCGCTGATATAGAGCTGGGCACTGTCGTGCGTGATACCCCATCCCTCAGCCGACCAGGCCATCCGCCGGACGGGCTTCATGTTCTTCGCAGTATAGACTATCACCTCGTGGTTCTGCCAGGTGAGCTGGTAGAGGGTGTCCTTCAACACAGTGATGCCCTCCGCGAAATACTGGGTCACTAGGTCGATACGCTGTCGTACGCTGCCCGACGCCAGGTCATTGATCCGGAGGCTGGAGCGACCGAAGAGACCCGTGCTTTCATAGAGCCGCCCGTCGTATATCTCCAGACCCTGAGTGAAGGCTGCCGTGTCGTGCGGATACGCATTCACCACCGTATAGGGGATGGGTGGCGGTTCGTTCAACCCCGTTCCAGACGCATTGGTATCCGTGGCCGTTCCTCCGCCATTGCCGCAAGACAGCAGCAGGAGCAGGATTGGGTAGGGGATGGCCTTACGTAGAAGCATGCTCAAAAATAGGCAATTCCAAGGCGACCCGAAAGCCCGTTGCGTATCAAGTCACATTCACGTATCTTGCTACTCTTCCACCGGACTCCGTATCTCCTGAAGACCGCATCCATCTTCTTCTTGAAAGACCTCAGTCTTACCGAAAACGTACAGAATGAGGTGCTCTCTTTGGCTTGCCCTTGCATGGGCGGCCGGGATGTCCGCTGCGGCCCAGGAACGTTGCGCGACCGTCCCATCCGGAACCGGACATAAGCAGACGCTGCAGTCAGCCGAGACGGCGGAATTGCCACCGGTAATAACCGTGCCCGTCGTAGTGCACATTCTTTGGCGGACGCCTGAAGAGGATATCTCCGACGACCAGGTCCGCTCCCAGCTAGAGTCCCTCAACGCCGACTTCAGCCGGGGTAATTCCGACATCAGCTCCGTGCCCGCTGTCTTTGCAGCCCGCTCTGCCAGCTGCGGTATCCGCTTCGTGCTGGCCACTGCGGACCCTGACGGGCGTCCCACCAACGGC
>RGVM01000471.1 GCA_010027295.1 Chitinophagia bacterium | reverse complement strand
GAAAGTAGAGTCGGGATAGAACACATAGTTCCCATTGGCCTGCAGGACTGCACGGCCGACACCTGCGATCGTCGTATCTATAGGGTTTGCCACAGGGGTATCCCCGTCGGCATCCGCGTCGTTCAGCAGCACATTGCCCGTAGTCGTGGTTCCAGGGATGACCATTCGGTAATCGTCCGCCCCGAAAGTAGTATTTGGCGACCCCGTACCCAACACGGTCAGCTCCTGGGAGCCGGTATCGCACTTGGATACCGGCACCTGGCTATCGCACACCTCATAGGAGTAGCGCAACGTACCGCTGAAACCAGTAGCTGGAGTAAAACGGATATCTCCTGTCGAAGCATCCACACTTGCCGTACCTTGGGTCAGCGCATTCAGTGGAGTAATGACCCGAACCGAGGCTGGGTTCAACAGAACTCCCGTGGAGCCGGGGCCGTCGTTAGCCAGGGTCTTGACCACGACAGACTGGCCTTCTTTGGTGGTGGCGCGGTCTGGAATGGCCAAAGGAGGATTGTTGGGGGCATACGCGGTCAGCACCCTGATCTCCAGGCGGGCTACGGGGCAGTTGGCGGTGGCCCCCGGGGGGCATACCTGCACCGTGAAACGGTAGGTGCCCGGAACGGGAGAGCTGAATGTATACGTGCCGTTCGGGTTCAGAACGGGCATGGTGTTATTGGGGTTATTGGGGTCTCGCTGTACTGGGCCGAAAGAAGAAACGCTGGATAGGTCGTTGGTAGAAAGTACGCCCGAAACCTGCAGCCCTGCATAGGTGACCTGCATATCGGAGCCGTAAAAGCCGCTGTAGGGATCGGTCTTCATAGTCAGTTCCTGGCTATTGGAGTACCCGTCCCCGTCGCAATCCGCGGCGGCCCAAATGGAGTTAGCGGCCACGAAACCAGTATATCCCGGGTTTTGGGCAGGGTCACAGGGATCCAGGGGGTCATTCCCGCCCGTTACTTCCTGGCCGTCCAGGACGCCGTCGCCATCCGTGTCGGGGATTCGGGGGTCTATTTCGCCTGGATCCACCATACCGTCTTTATCGGCATCTTCCACCCCGTCATCTACCCCGTCGGCGTCTGTGTCCGTATCCAGCGGATCGGTCTCGCCCGGGTCGAACTGCCCATTTTGGTTGGCATCTTCTACACCGTCGGAGATACCGTCATTATCGGTATCCACATCGCGGGGATCGGTCTCGCCCATATCCACGATGCCGTCCTGGTTGGCATCTTCGACACCGTCGTCAATGCCGTCGCCGTCCGAATCCGTGTCCAGGGGGTCGGTCTCGCCCGGGTCCAGGGTACCATCGCGGTCAGCATCCTCGATACCATCATCAATGCCATCCCCATCGGTATCCGGGTTATTGGGGTCGGTTTCGCCTGGATCCACGATGCCGTTGGCGTTGGTATCTTCCACAATATCGGGGATACCATCGTTATCGGAATCCCCTCTGACGAGGACGACGTAGTCCTCTACTTCGCCGTTTGTAGCAAAGCCGGTGACTTGGTCCACTTCGTCGCGTACGGTGCCGATCCGGAAGCGGGCGCCCAGTGTCGAGTCAATCGCCACGCTCTGGGGCACGTCAAACACCAGCGACAGGGTTCCTGTGGTCGTTATGGAATCGAATTCGACTTCTGCGGAATCCGCGAAATCCTTGTCGAAGTTCCAGTCTATATATCCGTAGATGTACGCCTTGGTGTTGGTCTGTACCGAGACGGTGAACGTGGCGGTCTGCCCACGGTAGAACGTAGAGGGTTTGGTCACGCCGTTTTCATCATCGGACCCATTCCCGTCGTCCCCGCCGCTCTGCTGGCCGGCATTGGCGTCCGGCTGGCCGTTGGCGTCCCGGTCCACCGAGCTGCCCAGGAACACGGTTGGGCTTTGGCGCACATAGTGGCGTGCGCCGTTTTGGGCAACGGTTACCGGATAACCCGTGGGGAGGTCGCCCAGGTCGAGGCACTGTAGGGGGAAGTTATTGTTCTGTACCAAACCGCCTGGTGCCAGTCTCACCTTATAATAATAGGTGTTTACCGCACAGGAATCGTTGTCCAGGAACCCATTTCCATCCGCATCGGCGGAGCCCAGGGTCACGACCCCTGTACCGTTGAGGGTATCGGTGCGCCCGATGCAGGAGATCGAGGGGTGATAGCCAGAGGGATAGGTTACCGCGATGGTATAGACCCCTGTGGCGTCTACGAGGAACTGATACGTTCCCGTGCTTCCATTTTGAACCATATACACCGTTCCCGGGCCGGAAGCACTGATAGTGGCCCCGGGTATGACTTCCCCGGAGTTTTCGCAGTACAGGGTTCCGAACGGATCGGCCAAGGCAATATTTGCCTCCACGGAATCCGGGCGGAAGTCGTTATCGGCGTCAGCGAAGATACCTGCGTCGAAAGACGCTCCCACTGTTCCAGAGGATACGGTGAAACAAGCGGTGAAGCCGTTGTTGTTGAACAAGATATCCGAGTCTATGGAGTCCAGGCTATTGGCTTCGATATTGGGTATGGTAAATTTATGGCTGGCTGCCTGTGCGATACCGGAGAAGTCCAGGCTCATTTTGTACGAGCCCGCTGCCGGCA
>RGVM01000048.1 GCA_010027295.1 Chitinophagia bacterium | reverse complement strand
AGCTCGCAGGCGTGGCACCCGAGACGGTGCCACGCGGAACCCGTTTATCGTGCCACGCGGAACCCGTTCATCGTGCCACGCGGAACCCGTTTATCGTGCCACGCAGAAGCCCGGCGGGCGCCACGCTGATAAATCCTGCGGTGGCACGCGTGGGGCTCCGCGGATGAGTCTCCGAGCCTGGTTGCCTGGTAAAAGAGAAAGCGCCTGACCTCAGTTGCAGTGCTCCTCGAAGGCTCCGATAAGGTTCTGGGCGATCATCTGGGCGGGTCGGCCCTCGATCATGTGGCGCTCTATGAAATGCACCAGCTGGCCGTCCTTGAACAGGGCGATGGCGGGTGAGGAGGGCGGATAGGGCAGCAGGTGCTCGCGAAGGCGCCTGACGGCGTCCAGATCGAAACCGGCGAAGGTGGTCGTGATATGGTCGGGGCGCTTGTTACTGTTGTGGACAGCCATCAGGGCCCCCGGGCGAGCACTGCCCGCACTGCAGCCGCAGACAGAATTGATCACCACCAGGGTGGTGCCGGGCTGCGAAACGGCGGCATCCACTTCCGCCGGCGTCAACAATTCCGTAAAGCCGTTGTCCGTCAACTCCTCTTTCATCGGTATCACGATCTGTGCTGGATACATGGCTTGCTGGTTTTAGGTTTCTTTCAAAACACAAATGTACATCAAAAGGTTTTTTTCATACAAAAGATGTCATTATGGCATTCAATATTGAAAAGTAATGCCATATTGACACTCATCAAATCGATTTCCTGTCAACCCGTGTGGGTTTTCGGCATTGGTACCGGATTTGGACGGGGAGGTCTATCCCGCGATACGGCGGACACAAACCTAAAAAAACAAAACCCATGACCATGGTTAAGTTCCATCCGCGTCCTTTTGAAAGGACCATCAACAGCCTCTTCGAAGACATCTTCCAGACGCTGCCGGGCCGTGACTTGAGCGAGCGCCCCTCTAACGACTTCGTTCCGGTGAACATCCGTGAGACGAAGGAGGGATATGTACTGGATGTGGTGGCCCCGGGGCTGGAGAAATCGGACTTCAAGGTGAGCCTCGACAAGAACGTGCTGACGGTGTCGGCCGAGCGCAAGACGGAGAGCCGACACGAGGATGAGAAGACGTTACGTCGTGAGTTCTCGTTCCGCACTTTCAGCCGGTCCTTCCGGCTCGACGAGGGCATTGACGCCGCCGCCATCCAGGCGAAGTACGAGAACGGCATCCTGCAACTGACGCTCCCGAAGCGCGAGGAGCTGAAGGTCGTGCCGAAGGACATCAGCATCCAATAATGTGGTGACAGGACAGAGGCGAAGGCCCCCTCACAGAGGGGGTCTTTTTTTTAACAGGGCGTTCCAGTAGCAATGCACGGGATGGTATATTTTTACGGGACCAAAACGACACCCCTTGAAGAACCGCCTGTCGATCACCGTCATCAGCCTGCTCCTCTCCCACTTCGCTGCGATGTCTCAGCAGACGGACACGACGACACAGTCGAGGGACAGTTCGGCACCCGCGCCCGTGGTCGTGGTGAACCCGGAGGATACGGTCCTGCGCATCATCAATCTGAACCCCTACTTCACGATCCATGTCGACTCGCTCTTCGAGTACGACATGAACATCAACAAGCCGCAGGACCGCTTCTACTGGTACATCCGGAACAGTCCCGTCGGCGTACGCATCGACCGGGGCACCGGACTGCTGAGTTTCCGTGCAGATAAGTCGTACTTCCGCAGCGGGCGTCTGAAGTATGATGTCCCCTACAAGGTGGACATCGGCGTTCAGAACCTCTACCATGCGGCCGAGCGGACCGACACCAGCTTCACGATACTCTTCTACAGCACTGATGTGGTCGTCTCGAGACTGAAGCCGACGGTGAACGGGATGCAGGTCCTCGAGGAGGGCGACTCCGTGCGCTTCCGGGTGCAGTGCGAGAGTGGCACCTTCCCCATCGAGCAGATCACAATGAACGCAAGCGCAGCCATCCACGACTTTCGCTCTGTCACTCGCTGCAACGACGAGTTCCGCTGGATGATCCCCTTCGACTTCATCCGTGATAGCGACACAGCAAAGCCCCGTGTGTTGACGCTGCAGTTCATCAGCAACGACCGTTTCCTGAACCGCGACACCGCGGTGGTTTCGCTGCTCATCCGCCCGGGCATCAACTACCCACAGCGTAATGAGGAGCACCGGACACTGAACCGCGAGCTCACAAAGTACATACAGGACCTGAAGCTCACCTTCTACGTAGTCAGTCGCAATATTAAGAGCAACAAGAAGACGCGAACGGGCTTCGACGTGAGCGCCTCCACCCTCTCCCTGTTCGGAACCATCCTGTCCACTTCGACCACGCAGAGCACCAAGGACATCGGCAAGGTGCTGCCCAGCATCGGCCTCACGATGGTTCCCGTCAAGGAGGCCGTGGCCCCCAACAAGGTACAGGAGCAGAACACGGCCTCGCAGGTGCGTGCGGCCATTAAGCGGCTCGAGTACATGCAGTCGGAGAACCTGCTCGTAGGTGACCGCGACCCCGAGATCATGGCCAAGATGAAGCGGCTGCGCGACGAGATGAAGCAGACGCGTGTTCAGTTGGTCGACCTCCCGATGGTGGAGTTCGAAAATGTCTCGGCATCCGACGTGAATGATTATTTCAACAGTCCGAAGGTCAACCGAAAATACCGGCTGAAGGTCAACTGAGTCACATCGGGGCTACCGGTATGCTACCGTCCCCTTGACAGTTCATTATCACCTCTCTATCTTGTGCAGTCTGCCGATCAGAGCTGCCCATCTATGTCCGGACCTGACCCATTTGACAGTCCTGCCCACAGTCGCAGGGATATGGGTCGGAGCGGCCCTGGGGCCCTCTGAGGAGGCTAACCTGAACACGCAAAGAAAGGTGAATGGTACATATTTCCGTAGTGATCCCTGTGTACAAGGCCCAGGACTGCCTGCATGAGCTCTACCAGCGGCTGGTAGCAACCCTCGGAGCCATGACGAACGATTTCGAGATCATCATGGTGGAGGATTGCGGGGGCGACAGGTCCTGGGATATCATACTTGAGTTGTCCAGACGGGATCCCCGAGTCAAGGGGCTCCAGTTCAGTCGGAATTTCGGTCAGCACTATGGCATTTCCGCCGGAATCGACCATAGTAGCGGCGACTGGGTGGTGATCATGGACTGCGACCTGCAGGACCGTCCAGAGGAGATACCCAACCTCTACCAAAAGGCGCTGGAGGGGTACGACGTCGTGCATGCCAAGCGTGTGCAACGACAAGACAATGCCTTCAAGAGATGGACGTCGATGCTATTCTCCAAGACCTTCAACTATCTCTCGGGGATGAAATTTGACGCCGAGGTGGCGAATTTCCGCATCCTGTCGCGCAAGGTGGTGGAAACGTTCCGCAACATGCGCGAGCACCTGCGTTTCACTGGGGCCCTGTTGTACTGGATGGGCTATCCCACGGCTTACGTCAGGGTGCAGCATGACAAGCGGTTTGCCGGTGAGACGAGCTATTCCATCAAAAAGCTACTGAGCCTGGCCGGAGAGACGATCATCGCGTATTCTGAGAAGCCCCTCCGACTCTCCATCTGGGTGGGCTTCTTGTGCTCCTTCTTCGGATTCGCCAATGGCATCTACGTCGTGTACAGATACTTCGCGAAGGATATCCCCGTGATGGGGTGGGGCAGTCTGATCGTATCGATCTTCTTCGTAGGCGGGATCACCATCAGCCTGCTGGGGGTCATCGGGGTCTACCTCGGAAAGACGTTCAACGAGGTAAAGCGTCGTCCGCTATACATCATTCGGGAGTCAACTTTCAAGTCGTCACATTGACAACATGCGGACCGTCTCATGGAACTCCGACCCTATCAGAGCAGAAGCCTTCGAGCCTACCCACTCTTCGGCAGTGATCCTCAGCAAAATATTACGTAAGGGCAGGAAGTTGGGTGATCTAGATCCATGTCACATGGCCTTCAACGACGCTTTCATTATAAGAAAGTTGGGGAAGATGGCTTTCGGCATACCATGCCAGGATTTGTAGAGTATGGTCTATGGAAGTGCGTCACCAGATGCGGACAGTGCGACAAAAAAAAGAAAATATTAAATAAAATTCGAGTCATGAGACATCTATCAGCCTTGAGCAGTCGGGGACGGACCCTCATCATCTTCGCGCTAGCAGCATTGTCCATAATGGTCAAATCGCTGATTAACATCAATGGCTGCGTGGGAGCCGATGCATCCAACTATCTCATGTTGGCCAGGACGCTGGTGGAGACGAAATCCTATTATGTGTATGGCGGGTTCATGTATGAACCGGACAGTCTGAAGTTCATGGGTACCTGGCCAATAGGATATCCCCTCATGGTCGCCCTTGTGAGTATGTCATTGGGACTGCCTGTTTTCCTGGCGTCCAAGCTCCTGAACATCATCATTCTTGGAATCATCTTCTGGATATTTGACCGCGTTTTTGGAAAGGATGCCTGGATATACTCCTTCATGTTTCTCGCGATTGATTTCATGGAAATCATCAGTTCCTCGATGTCCGAAGTGCCGTTTACCCTTGCAGTACTAGGCTTGACCATCGCTCTGCACCGGCAAAACAACTCCGTAACTAGAAAAGGATTTATTGGAAACGGACTCATAGTATTCCTATGTGCATTGATGGCATTTTTAACACGGTATGCAGGTGTGTTTGCACTGGTTGTCATCGGCCTGTCCATACTATACCTCTTGTACCAGAAAAAATACAAGGCAGCCCTTTGGCTGATGATTCCCGCATTGCTGGATGCCGCCTGCATTGCTGCCTACCTGGTCCACAACCTGCACGAGACAGGTTTTACCTCGGGTCTGCCGAGAATGCCGGCAGATACCGTTGGCATAGACTACTTGATCTTGTGCTTTGGCGCAATCCTGTCTGATATCAATGTCATATACACTGTGACGAAGCATCCATATTTCGTGATCAATCAAAGGTCCGTCATTTTCTATTCCACATTATTCATTCAATTCCTAATTCTTTATTTTGCATTCTTCCGAAAAGTATCGTCTCGCCAGTCGATTCGTACAAAGGTCGCCTCGGACAACCTATGGGTTTATTTCGTAGTGACAGGCCTGATATATTACTGCTGTATTATCTTCCTACGCTCCCGTAGTATCTTCGACTCCCTTGTCGGACGACTCACATTTCCCGGATTTTTCCTCGTCCTTACAGGCATCATTACCTACCTGAGAACATCCCTGCAGGAGGATCTATTCGGCCGTTTCAAGAAAGCATTCCTGCTGATGGTCTCCATTTCTTATGTCCTATTCTTCATCCTACCCATTTTGAACTTTGCATATCATAGAAAGTCTCGAACGACATACTATCAGCAAATCGCCAAACTGCAGGAAAGGATCAAGGACATCCCACCAAAGAGTGTATTGGTTTTCCGGGATGACCACCATCTATACTTAAGGTCGGATATCATCTATGCGAGGCCCTATCCCAAGCCCCTCTTCCCTGAAGTGCAGGAATGGGGTCCTTATGTGCAAAAGCTTAAGAAAGCATACCCGGATCGTAGGATTTTCGTCCTAATACAGAAATTCGAGGATGGCAGCCATGAGGAAAACATATTTAAATACCATTACCATCCGAGCGTCTATGAATTCATGAAGAAGAACAAGGACGCCAATGTGATCGAGCTGTAATTCGACAGAAGGCCCGAGGAGGAGGTCATAAGCCACGGATTTTCGTCGATTGCATCTGCCCAAGCATCCCGGTCCGGGCTTCCCTGGCGAAAAGGGATGCGAAGATCCACTGAAGTGGCAATGGGTGGATAGTCCAGAATTCCCGGGCTGTCAGGATGCGTAGGCGTGGCAGGGATGGCGACCTAAGGCATCACATCACATGTAGCCCAGCAGCTTGAGCATGCTCTGTGCCGACTGCTCCTTGGCGTACACCCAGTCGACGAGCTTTCCGTTTCGGTCGTGCTCGATGATCACGTGCTTGGGAGAGGGGATCATGCAGTGCTTGATGCCACCGTACCCGCTGATCTGGTCCTGGTAGGCTCCTGTGTGGAAGAATCCCACGTAGAGGGGCTCCTTGGAGTCTTCACCGTTGAGCTTAGGGAGGAAGACCTCGTTGATATGCTCTTCGGAGTCGTAGTAGTCGTGCGAGTCGCAGGTGATGCCGCCGAGCACGACGCGCTGGTAGTCGTTCTCCCATTTATTGATGGGCAGCATGAGGAACTTCTCGCCGATACCCCATGTGTCGGGCAGGGTGGTGATGAACGAGGAGTCGATCATATACCAAATCTCGCGGTCGTTCTGCACCTTCTGGCCGATGACGCTGTAGATATGGGCCATGCTCTCTCCGACCGTGTAGCTGCCGAACTCGGTGTAGATGTTGGGCATGGGCACTTTGGCGGCCTTGCAGGACTTCTTGATGGTGCGTATGATCTCGTCGATCATGAACTGGTAGTCGTAGTCGAAGCCCAGCGAGTGCTTGATAGGGAATCCGCCGCCGATGTTGATGGAGTCGAGCTCGGGGCAGATCTTCTTGAGCTGGCAGTATAGGTTGATGACCTTGTTGAGTTCGGACCAGTAGTAGATGTCGTCCTTGATGCCCTTGTTGAGGAAGATGTGCAGCATCTTGAGCTGGAACTTGTGTTCGTAGCCCTCTATGTGGTCGACGTAGAATTCGAGGATGTCCTTGGCACGGAAGCCGAGGCGGGATGTGTAGAAGGGAAAGGTGGGTTCTTCCTCAGCGGCAACACGGATGCCGAGTTTGAAGGGCACTTTGACGGAGCGCTTGTAGTTGTCGAGTTCCTCCTTGTTGTCGAGGACAGGAATGGTGTTCTTGAAGCCGGTGTTGAGGAGGCGGGCTATGCGGGAGGTATAGGTCTTCTGCTTGTAGCCGTTGCAGATGATATTGATCTCCTTGTTGATTTTCTTCTTCTCGTATAGCTTCTGGATAATGTCGATATCGTAGGCGTAGGAGGTCTCGAGATGGATGTCGTGCTTGAGGGCTTCCTGGACGACGAAGGAGAAGTGGGAGCTCTTGGTGCAGTAGCAGTAGAAGTATTTCCCCTCGTAGCGGTGCTTCTTGATGGAGTGGGCGAACATATCCTTCGCCTTGCGGATCTGCATACCGATCTTAGGGAGATAGGAAATCTTGAGCGGCGTCCCGTACTTGTCGATGAGTTGTTTGAGGTCGAGTCCGTTGAAGGTGAGGTATCCGTCGCGGGTGTCGAAGCCTTCCTGCGGGAAGTAAAAGGTCTGTTTGACGAGGTCTGTGTAGGTCGTGCTCATGACGCGGACGGGAGGTTGTTCTTCGGGATTTTATTTCGGACAGGCTGCAAAAGTAGTTTTTTCAGTCCACAGCGCTCCTCTGATTTTCCAAGAAGAGGAAGGGCCCGGCAGGTGTTGCCGGGCCCTTCGAAGTTGTATGCCTGGGTGGAGGGGCTCACCCGGGGCGAAGGGGTCATTTGACGCTGGCCACAAGGTTGCGGAACGTCTCGGGCTCGTTCATGGCGAGGTCCGCGAGGACCTTGCGGTCGAGGCCAATGCCTTTGACCTTGAGGCGGTTGATGAATTCGGAGTAGGTGAGGCCTTCGGCACGAACGGCCGCGTTGATGCGGACGATCCAGAGGCTGCGGTAGTCGCGCTTCTTGAGTTTGCGGCCGACGTAGCTGTAGGTAAGACCTTTCTCTACGACGTTCTTGGCGACCGTGTAGACATTCTTACGCTTGCCATAGAAGCCCTTGGCCTGTTTGAGGATGCGTTTGCGGCGTGCCTTGCTGGCGACGGCGTTGACGGAACGTGGCATATCTTCCCGGGATTAGGGGGTTCAGGAATGGGTTTCGGGGCTTCTCAGCGGAGGCGGAGGAGCCTGCGGACGAAGTCCAGGTTGGCGGGGTTGACCTCGCCGGTGATGCGGAGAGCTCGCTTGCGACGTGTCGACTTCTTGGTGAGCAGGTGTCCGCGTGTGGGCTTGCGGAAGCGGATCTTGCCCGTCCCGGAGACCTTGAAGGTCTTCTTGGCCCGGGAGTGCGTCTTTACCTTGGGCATTGATGAGGGTTTTCGGTTCGCCCTGCCGGCGCCTCCGCTCAGGCGGGGGACTTAGGGAGCCATGTGGGCATTATGGGCGGCAAAGGTAGGGTTTTCCGTTGGAATGGAAAAGTTGGCCTGGAGCCGCCGTGGCGATGGGTGCGTTCACTTCCAGCCGTTGTTGGAGGGGTTGTAGTCGGGGAAGGCCTTGTCGGGGTCGATGACGACGGAGGAGAGTTCCTCGTCGGTGTCGAGACGTACCTTCCAGGAAGCGGTACTCTGCCATATTTCGACGGGGAGTGTCTTGCGGGCCGTCTTGCCCGTTTTGGTGGTGTATTCGATGACGACGGGCATGGCCATCCTGTCGAGGTTCTCGAGGGTGACGAGGGCGCCGTTGGCGGGGTTGCCGCCGGAATACTCCACTTTGGTGACGGCCTGGTCGAGGCGCCAGTTCTCGATGAACATGCCTTTCCAGAACCATCCCAGGTCTTCACCCACCCCGTTCTCGATGCTGCGGAAGAAGTCCCAGGGAGAGGGGTGCTTGTAGGCCCAGTCACGGATATACCGCTTGAGGGCGTAGTCGAAGCGGTCCTTCCCCACGATCTGGTTGCGGAGCAGGTCCAGGGCGTAACCGGGTTTGAAATAGAGGGCCGTGCCAATATTCATTTCACGTAATGCGTCAGGTGTCTTGAGGATGGCTTCGGACATGTCGTTGAACATGAAACGGGCGATCATGTGACCGTCCATGGCCTCCTGGGCGTATTCGCCGTTGTTGAAGTTCTCGGAGGACACGCCGTTGAGGAAGGTGTTGAAGCCTTCGTCCATCCAACCGTACTTGCGTTCGTTGCTGCCGACGATCATGGGGAACCAGGTGTGGCCGAACTCATGGTCGGTGACGCTCCAGAGGGAGCCGCCCTTGGCGTTGCTGCCGCAGAAGACGATGCCGGGGTATTCCATGCCACCGACGTTGCTGGCGACGTTGACGGCGCAGGGGTATGGGTATTCGAACCAGCGGCTGTTGATCTCGATGCTGGCCTTTACGTATTCGGTGCTGCGGCCCCAGGCCTCGCGGGAGGCGGTGCCGGCGGGGTAGACGGATTGGGCCATGGCCTTTCGGCCAGAGGGCAGGTCGATGCGGGCGGCGTCCCATACGAAGGCCTTGGAGGAGGCCCATGCGAAGTCGCGGGCGTTCTGGATGCGGAACTTCCAGGTGAGCGTGGGCTTGGCAGGCCTGGATGCGGGGTCGTTGAGATCCTCCTTGCTGCGGATCGACACGGTGGCGGGGCTTTCCTTGGCTGCCTTCCAGCGGCTGAGCTGGGAAGGTGTCAGGACTTCGGCGGGGTTGAGGAGTTCACCGGAGGCCACGACGATATGCGAGGCGGGCGCGGTGAGGGCCACGTCGAAGTCGCCGTACTCGAGGTAGAACTCCGAGGGCCCCAGGTAGGGCAGTACATTCCAGCCCTGGATATCGTCGAATACGCAGACGCGCGGGTACCACTGGGCGACGGCGTAAATGTTGCCGTCGCGGGTTTTGAGGATGCCCGTTCGGTCGGCCCCGTACTCGGGGATGGCGAATTCGAAGTCGATGTGGATGCGGACGACGTCGCCCTTGGGCTTCATGGGCTTGTCGAGCCGGACTTGCATGCGCGTGTCGGTGATGACGGGCACTATCGGCAGTTCGACCGACTTGCCCTCGGCCTTGGTGAGCAGCCTGACGTTGGAGACGGTGAAGCCGCCCTGGAACTGGCTGCGACTGTCGCCATAGCGGCTTCGGCCGGTGGCGGGTGTGCGGGCGAAGCCGCGCGACTCCGGGTTGAAGAGGTTCTGGTCGAGTTGGAACCAGAGGAAGGGCAGGCTGTGGGGGCTGTTGTTGGTGTAGGTGATGACGAGGGAACCCTTCACGCGGCCGGTGGAATCATCGAGAGTGGCGGTGATGCTGTAGTCGGCCCTGTTCTGCCAATAGGCGGGGCCGGGCTCGCCGTTGCCGGAGCGGTACTCGTTGCCGTACTGCGTGTAGAACAGCGGCGTGAAGAGGGCGTGCGGGTCGTAGGTCGACTTGGCC
>RGVM01000470.1 GCA_010027295.1 Chitinophagia bacterium | reverse complement strand
GCTTTCATCAAAACACTCCTAATGAAGGTGATCCGAAGATCGATGACCATGAGACAGATTGTTTACGAATAAGTGCCACACCTCGATTGAACCTTGCGCTATCGTGCGTGACAAATAGCCGTAATCTCCAAGATGAGCCGTTACGGCAAGGGAGCACATGATGAGCAACACTGAAGTCAATAAACCATCCGAGATCATCGGAAGCGTGGATGCCTGGATCCATCGCCAGTTCATGGAGGGGTGTGATGAACTGTGTTTCACCTACCGACGTGAAGTCGAACACCTCAGAGAACTGGTTACCGAACTCAAGTTACTGCCAGCCACGGAGCGACGCCAACACCAGGGCACGTTGAGAAAATGGCGCAGGATCGAACAGCTCGAAAAAGCCCGCCCGCTCATCCGGAAAGCCATCTGGATCCCAGAGCCGGATTTCCGCAGACTCGCCTCCCGTACAGCCCCCATCTCCCTCCTGGGCTATCGCGTCATCGCCTCAGGCCGCGACCTTGGACCCGTGCTGGAAGTCATCGAACAACCCCACCAGGTACTGCTCCGCCTGGAAATGACGGGCAAGGAAGTACTGATTCCTCTGCATGAAGGCACCCTGCGGCGCTCCGATGCCCGTCAGCGACGACTCGATATGGAGCTGCCCGATGGATTGCTCGAGATCTACCTTGGGTGATTCACTGTCCCTCACGAACTTCATCAGACTTCTGCCAAGACGAGTATACCTTGCCGGAACCTACCCGTCATATCGCGCATTTCGACCTCGACGCCTTCTTCGTGGAGGTGGAAATCCTCAACGACCCCACCCTGCGCGGCCGGCCGCTGATCGTTGGAGGGAGCCGAGACAGGGGCGTCGTGACAACCTGCAGCTACGAGGCAAGGGCCTTCGGCGTCCGGTCGGCCATGTCCATCCGGAAAGCCCTGCAACTCTGCCCGCAAGCCGTGGTGCTCCCGGGCTCGCGCGGAGAGTACAGCCGCTACTCCCGACGCGTCACAGACATCATTGCCGACATCGCACCCCTCTTCGAAAAGGCCTCCATCGACGAGTTCTACCTAGACCTCAGCGGGATGGACCGTTTCCATGACGTGCTGGGATGGACCGTCGCGCTCCGAGAACGCATCACCCGGGAAACCGGACTGCCGATCTCCTTCGGACTGGCCTCCAATAAGCTGGTCGCCAAGATGGCTACTAACGAGGCCAAGCCTAACGGATACCTGCATATCCCCCCTGGCCGTGAGGCCGACTTCATGGCGCCCCTGCCCATCGGCCGGATGCCTGGCGTCGGAGAACATGCCGAGCGACGTCTTCGCGAACTCGGCATCGGCACCCTGGGCGAACTTGCGGCCTACCCAACGCCCGTCCTCGCCTCGGTACTAGGCCGCTGGGCCGAAGAACTCCAGCGGCGCGCCGCCGGCCGCCACGATGGGACCGTACAGCCCTACCACGTCGCGAAGTCCGTCTCCACCGAGAGCACCTTCGAGGCCGACACCGATGATGAAGCCTTCCTGACGGCCGAACTGGTGCGCATGACCGAAAAGATCTCAGGCCAGCTCCGCGCCCGCAACCTCACGGCCGGATGCATCGCCGTCAAACTCCGTTTCCCCGACTTCGAGACCGTCACCCGCCAGCTCTCCATCCCCTACACCTATTTCGACGACGAACTCATCCCCTTCGCCCGGGAGCTCTTCCACAAGGTCCACAGGCCCGGCACCCGCGTCCGACTCCTCGGCGTCCGCCTCAGCGAACTCACCGCACAGGCCCATCAGACCAATCTCTTCTCCGACCCACTGCGCAAACAGGGTCTCTACCGCGCCATCGACGAGGTCAGGGCCCGCTTCGGCCCCGATGCCCTCACGCGTGGCGGAGCCCTGCCAAAAGAGGAATAAAGTCTACCGATTTGGTAGGAATATTTGATTCGCCTATCTTGGGGGTCTAAAATCATATAGACATGGCATTGAGACTTGGGGACATCGCACCGGATTTCACGGCGCAGACGACCATCGGGGAGATCCGATTTCACGAGTATCTAGGAGAAGGCTGGGGCATTCTGTTTTCGCATCCGGCCGACTACACGCCCGTCTGCACCACGGAGCTGGGCCGTACGGCGAAGCTGGGGGCCGAGTTCGCCCGTCGGGGTGTGAAGGTGTTGGCAGTAAGCGTGGACGGACTCGACAGACATCGCGGCTGGGTGGACGACATCAACGAGACACAGGGCTGCCGTGTCGACTTCCCCATCATTGCCGATGAGGACCGGACCGTGGCGACCCTGTACGACATGATCCATCCGAACGCCTCGGAGACCTTCACCGTCCGATCCCTGTTCATCATTGGGCCAGACAAGAAAGTGAAGCTCATGATCACCTATCCCGCGTCCACGGGTCGGAACTTCGACGAGGTGTTGCGAGTGGTCGACTCACTGCAGTTGACGGCGCGGTACAGCGTGGCGACGCCGGCCGACTGGAAGGCTGGGGAGGATGTAATCGTAGTGCCGGCCGTCTCGACGGAGGATGCCCGGGCCCGTTTTCCCAAGGGGTTGCGCATCGTGAAGCCCTATCTGCGCTATACGCCGCAGCCG
>RGVM01000469.1 GCA_010027295.1 Chitinophagia bacterium | reverse complement strand
CACGCTCGCCTACGGCCACGAGCTCGCCGCCTTCCACAAAAACCCCTAAACACGAAAACACCGGCCCCCAAACGGAACGCCGGTGTCATCTCATCGAAAAATGTCTTGGTATGTCGGCGTTGGTACGTCGGCTCTCCGAGCCGACATCTCCGGGCTTCGCTATACCGCCTCAACGCGGTACCACTCCGCCACTTCGCCACTCAGCCACTTCTGAGGCGCCTCGCCTCAAGCCGCCCGACGCGTCCGACGAGCCGTCGTCGTCGTACCAATCTTGTACGTCGTCGCGCGGGTCGTGCCGGTCGCGGTCGAAGCCGTGCGGCGGCGACGAACCTTCGTCCCAGCCCGGCGAGTCGTCGTGCGAGCCGTCTTCCGAGCGCCCGTCTTGCGAGCGCCAGTCTTGCGGGCCGTGGCCTTCCGAGTCCCCGTCGCGCGGGTCGTCGTGCCAGTCGTCGTGCGGGTCGTGGTCCGAGCCGTGGTGGTCGTGGCGCGACGACGACGCGTCGTCTTCCGTGCAGTCGTGCGAGCGCCAGTCGTGCGAGTGCTCTTCCGGGCCGTGCGGCGAGCGCCGGTCGTGCGGGTCGAGGTACGCGTCGTGCGGCGTCGTGAAGTCGTGGTCCTTGCCATCTGTATTGCTCCTTGCAACGTCCGTGTCTTGTTCATCGAGTGACGGACATCCGTGTCACGCCCGGGCTCCCGAAGAAACATTCAGGGATGAATAACCGGGTCGTTGACACATCGGACACGAACCTCCTCCACATAAGCCCTCCCCGCAACTTTCACTGAAGAATCCCCCCAGTCCGCACGAAATCCCGCCAACAATCCACCCGACCCCGCGGCCATGCGTCCGCAGCCGCCAAAGGTCCTCGGAGCCCAACGTGTCCACACCCCAGCCCATCAGCCCTTCTCAATCCATCCATCCTTCCTCTACACAGGCCCACCCGCAGGCCCCCTGGTCCCCATCCTCCTGGCAGACCAAACCCAACGCCCAGCAGATCCCCTACGAAGACCCCGGCGCACTCATCGACGCCAGCAACCAGCTCCACCGCCTCCCCCCGCTGGTCACCTCCTGGGAAATCGAACACCTCAAAAAGCTCCTCGCCGAAGCACAAGACGGCAAGCGATTCCTCCTCCAGGGCGGCGACTGCGCCGAAACCCTCGCCGACTGCACCCCAGAAGCCATCACCGCCAAACTCAAAATCCTCCTCCAGATGTCCGTCGTCCTCGTCCACGGCGGAATGAAACCCGTCATCCGAATCGGTCGATTCGCTGGCCAGTACTCCAAGCCCCGCTCCAGCGCCTCCGAAACCCGCACCGTCCACGGCCAGGCCATCACCCTTCCCTCATACTTCGGCGACCTCGTCAACCAAAACGACTTCACACCAGACGCCCGCCGCCCCGACCCGCACCTCATGGTCCGCGGGTACAAGCACGCCGCACTCACCCTCAACTTCATCCGCTCCCTCCTCGACGGCGGCTTCGCCGACCTCCACCACCCCGAATACTGGAACCTCTCCTTCTTCTCCCACGACTCCCTCAGCTCCGAACGCAAAGCCCAGTACGAACAAATGACCCGCAACCTCGCCGACGGCCTCAAATTCATGGAAGCCCTCGGCGAAAAAAGCGTCGACGACCTCACCCGCGCCGAATTCTTCACCTCCCACGAAGGCCTCCTCCTCCCCTACGAAACCGCGCAAACCCGCCAGGTCCCCCGCCGCCAAGGGGTGCCCGTCCTTGTCAACCTTTGCAGCTCGCTCAGCTGCTGGAGCGGCCGCAGTCTGCTCCTTGCCCTCCTGGTCCTGGCCAGCTCGCTCAGCCGCTGGAGCGGCCGCAGTCTGCTCCTCGCCCTCCTGGCCCTTGCCGTCCTCGCCCTGCTGGCCCTTGCCCTCCTCGCCCTCCTGGCCCTTGCCCTCCTCGCCTTCCTTTTCCTTGCCCTTCTCGCCTTCCTTCTCGTGCTTCACCTGCTACCTGGCCTTGTTCTTGTCCTCCTTAGCCTTTTTCTTCATTCAAACGAATGAGCTCAGCACCCAGGGCACTCAGGCATGGGCAAGCCTGTTTCTTCCCGACAGCGGCGGACATTGTGACCGGAGGCCTGACGGCTTCGCATTCTTCGAGGAATTCGTCGAGGAATCTAAGTTGTTCAGGCGTTATTCCGTCGCAGAGTTCGTGCCAGCTGTGGAATGGAATATGGACAAGAACCAAGATCCCCGCTCTGAGAGTTTCAGCAGAAACCACTGTCGACGTGACACGCAGTGGAAGCCATCTGACACGTGCCGCTCAGGGGACTACGAGCACACGTGCACACCTCACATCTCGTGAACTTAGCAAACACGACCACGACCGTATCAACAAAATTGCGGGAGACAGCTCACAATGTCCACAGAAACACTTTGTCAAACATGTGGACAACCTAAACATTGCAGATGAACCAACAATCACCAACGAAATCTTGCAGCAACTTCAGATTCAGCATCTGTCTCAGGCTACGCAGGCCTGTACCTGTTGTTTTGACGAGCTCAAAATAATTTGGAATCAGTTCACCAACTGTGGAGTGCAGCATACGCAGTGTCCTTGGACGATGGGAATCACCTTGGGTCAGATTGCATATGCAGG
>RGVM01000468.1 GCA_010027295.1 Chitinophagia bacterium | reverse complement strand
GGTGGCACGGTGAACATTATCACCCGGGAGCCCGACCGCAACGGCAGCGCGCTCCACACTCAGTACCAGCATGTGGGCGGTCGTGCGTCGGATGCGGTGTCATCGCTCCGCAACAGCCATCTGCGGTCCGACGGGATGGCTGGCTTCACTGTGCATGCCAGCAGGCGCGACCGACAGTGGTACGATGCCAATGCCGACGGATTCTCCGAACTCCCCATTACGCGTGTGTCCATGGCCGGCGGGAACGTCTTCCTAAAGCCGGGCAAGGGCAGGCGCCTGGACGCATCCTTCTCCTACCTTGGGGAATACCGCCGGGGGGGGGAGATATCTTCCGGGCCTGTCGCTGCTTCCGCCCAGGCTGAGGAGCGGAGCCATGGCACCTGGACGGGCAGCCTCGACTATCGGCACGCCATGCGGGAAGGTCGCTTGGAATATAACGCCTACCTCGGATGGCAGCAGGTGCGCCGCTCACACTACACGGGCATCCTCCCTTCGGGCAGTCCTGCCATCGCCGCCCATCTGGCCAATCCGCCCTACGGGGCTTCTTCTTCGCAGACCCTGCAGGCCGGCTCGCAGCTCAACTACAGGCTTGGCCGCGACAGCCTGCGAAAGCATGTGCTGACAGCAGGGGCCGAATGGCTGCGCGAGTCCGTGTCCGACTCCATACCCGCCTACGGTTTCCGGGTCCTGCAATCCACCTCCGACCTCGGCCTCTTCCTGCAGAGCGACTGGTCGCCGATGCCCCGGTGGACCCTGCTGACCGGAACGAGGGCCGACTTCCACAACCTGTTGCCCGGACGGGCCATCCTGAGTCCGCGCGCTTCGCTGCTTTTCCGCCCGCGTCCCACCCGCCAGCTCCGGATCGGATATGGTGCAGGCTTCCGGGCCCCTCAGGCCTTCGATACGGATCTGCACATGGCCTTCGCTTCCGGAGGCGTCTCCAGGATCCGCATCGACCCTCGGCTTCGGGAGGAGCGCTCCCGGAGTGTCACCCTTTCGTGGAATGCCGACCATCCCGACAGGGACCGCATCCTCGGCTACACGCTGGAAGCCTTCCTCACGAGACTGGACCATGCTTTCGCCCTCGAGAACAGCGGGAGGGACGCTTTTGGTCAGATCTTCCTGAAGCGAAATGGAGGGAGCGCGACCGTCATGGGCGTCACGGCGGAATGTAGGGCAGAAAGGCGCGGGAAGCTTCGCTGGGAGGCTTCCCTTACCTGGCAGCGTAGCCGGTATGCAGATCCGGTGACGGTTGTAGAGGGACTGCCACCCACAGCCGGGTTCCTGCGGACGCCCGACCTCTACGGATATTCCAACCTGTCACTCACCCTCCGGGGCCGCTGGACCCTTGGCATCAGCCAGCTGTACACGGGACCTATGCAGATGTCCCATTTCGCAGGCGGGGGCGCTTCGACCGACAGGATGGTCGTCACCAGATCCTTCCTGGAACACAGCCTGCGTCTCGACAGGTCCTTCCAGATATGGCAGGGTACCTCGCGCATGGACCTGTCCGTAGGCGTACGCAACATCGGGAATGCCTATCAGACCGATTTCGACCGGGGCCCATACCGCGACAGCAACTATATCTATGGCCCCGCTCTGCCCCGAAGCCTCTTCGCCGGCCTGCGTTGCCGCCTGCCATGATGCACAGCTCTCGTCAGGCAAATTATCCTCAAGGCATTGCAAGTTTCCTGTACCTGACATCCGTCATATTCGGTCCACCCCGTTGGTGGGCAACTTCGCATGAAGTCCGAAGCAGGAGCATCGGCCATCCCATCCTGAAACCCACGCCCATGAGAAACGATGCCACGACGGCCGCTCTCCCCCGACCCCTGCCGCTGGTGCACAAGCGGCCATCCCTTGGATACGAGTACCCCGAAACGAAGGCGCTCGTGGAGCGGGTGGAGGCGGCCGCCCGCATCCTCCGTGAAAAAGGCAAGGGGGGGCTTTCCGAACTGACCGTCGGAGAGGCCGATTGGATACGTGGCGACCCATTCGTCTTCATACTCGATCTGCAGGGCATGATGATCCTGCATCCCGACCCAGTCATGCGCGGATGGAACCAGCTCGGGTATCGCGACCTTGACGGCAGGCCCTTCGTCAGGTGCATCCTCGACGCCGTCACTCATGTGCCCGATATCACAGAGGGATGGGTCCATGGCCGCTTCCCCGTCTCAGGCGGACTCATGCCGCGATGGGTGAGCACTTTTGTGAAGAAAGTCCAGGCCCGCGGGGGAATGGATCTCATCATCTGCAGTGGGATGCCCAATGACCGCATGGAGCGGGCCTTCGTCATCGATATGGTCCAGCACGCCGTAGGGGAGGTCGAACGGATGGGGGTGCAGGCTTTCGGATGGATGCGGGATCCGGCCGGACCGTGGATGGTAAAGGATGCACATGTATTCGTGACAGACCTCGATGGCGTCTCAATCCTTGAGCCCGAGTACCCCATGCTCGAGGGTATGAAGCTCATAGACCAGCCCGACGCCGGGGGTACACCCTTCTTCCGCGAGATGATCCGCGTAGTGTCGGAAGCAGGAGAGGGATGGGTCGATTACCTATGGCAGCGTCCCGGCGAGGGTGGCATTCGCCGCAAATCTGCCT
Source organism: Chitinophagia bacterium (assembly GCA_010027295.1). Taxonomy (GTDB): domain Bacteria; phylum Bacteroidota; class Bacteroidia; order Chitinophagales; family Chitinophagaceae; genus Pollutibacter. The sequence goes on along the minus strand of RGVM01000468.1, from coordinate 6 downwards.
ATGTAC
>RGVM01000467.1 GCA_010027295.1 Chitinophagia bacterium | reverse complement strand
ACCCGCTGGACGAGGAGGTCCACCTCGTCCCTCGAGCGGTCCTTCAGCAGCTCCAGCTTTACCCGCAGGGCCTGGGCGCAGGCGCAGAGCGTTTCCAGGTGCGCATCCAGCTTGCCCGAGAGTTCCAACCAGTCCGCCCGGCCGTCGGCGTTGAGCTCCGTCGCCCGCGACCGGATCACGTCGAGTGCCGCCACCAGGAGGGCGTCCTCGGACTGGATGCCCTCCCAGATGCGGTTGAAGGCCTCCTGTTGCTCCATCACGATATGCTGGATGGCGTCGAGGATTTGTCGGGGTGAGCGCTCTAGGTGCATGTTGGCGCGGCTTCCGTAACGGACCATCCGTCCCAGCGCCGCCACCCGCACGCGGAAAAATTCGTCGAGATTGTTGGAAAAAATGCCCAGGAAACGGATCCTGTCGCGGAGGGAGACGGTGGGATCCGCCGCCTCCTGCAGCACTCGGGCATTGAAGGAAAGCCAGCTGATGTCGCGAGGGACACTCCGTATCGTATGGGCTTTCAGCTTCTTACGGACGGGGTTCCCCTTCAAAGGGGTGCTCTTCCTGGGTGGGGCCATAGTGCCTCTGTGAAGAGGCATGAAGGTATGGAATCGGGAGAGGCCTCAATGTTAAGTTTTCGTCAGAGACGCCGGATGCGGCCGATCAGGCCGGTCGTGGAATGACCATCCGTCAGCGGCACAATCTCCACCCGTCCGCCATGCGCGGCCACGACACCGGCACCCACCACGTCCTCGGCGCGGTAGTCCCCGCCCTTGACCAATATATCCGGCCTCAAGGCTTCTATGACGGCCTGCGGGGTGTCTTCCGGGAAGACCACCACGGCGTCCACGATGCTCATGGAGGCGAGCATCCTGGCACGGAACCGCTCGTCGTTGACGGGCCGTTCCTCTCCTTTCAACCTCCGTACGGAGGCGTCCGCATTCACGCCCAGCACCAGCCGGTCGCCCAATGAGGAGGCCCGCTCCAGCAGGTCGAGATGGCCGGCGTGCAGGATGTCGAAGCAGCCGTTGGTGAAGACGACCGTCCGTCCCTGCAGCCTCCAGCGGGCGACGGTACGCACGGCCTCTTCCAGCGACATGACCTTCGCGTCGTAGGTGCGGGCGACCCTCATGACTTGTTGCGGTTGAGGATGGGTAGAATGATCAGGCAGACCACACCCGCCACCAGCATCAGCACCGTCTGGAAGGCCCATAGCAGCCATCCGAAGGCAAGACCCGCCACGGGTGTGATTTCGTAGAGAGCGAGTGATTTCTGCACTGCAATCTGATAGGCTCCAATTCCCCCCTGCGTGACGATCATGGCCAGGCTTCCCGTAGACAGTATGGTCAGCGAGGGTCCCATCCCGAGGTGACTGACCGGTTCCATGGCGTAGAAGCCGACACGGATGCTGAGCAGGTACATAAGCCAGATGAACAGGGTGTGAAGTAGGAACTCAGTCCTGCGGCGAATGAGGCGGATGCTTGTCAACCCCTGCCAGACACCGTCTGCGAGGGACAGAATCCGGGCGATCACGCCCACGTGCCGAAAACGCCGTATAAGGAAGTAGCCTAGGACCGCTATGCCTGCGAAAACCCCGGCCAGTACTCCGATGCTGCCTGCCCGCGAAGGGTTAGCCACCCCTCCGCCCAGCTTGCCGAGCTCGCCGCCCAGCACATCCCCGACCAGGTCCATCTGGCTCAGAAAGGCCAGTCCGAAGACGGTCAGAAGACAGAGGACATCGAGGGCACGCTCGGCCACCATGGTACCGATCAGACGGTCCACAGGTGTCCGCTCATAGCGCGCCAGGGTCGTACACTTCATGACCTCGCCCATCCTCGGCACCAGCAGGTTGAAGAAGTAGCCGAGCAACACGGCGATGAAGGTGTTGGAACGGGAAGGCTGGAAGCCCAAGGGCTCCATCATGATCCGCCAGCGCAGGGCCCTGCTGTAATGCGCTAGCATCAGCATGCCCATGGCCGGGAGCACGAGCAGATAGTTGGCCACACCCAGCGATTCCCGCAGACTTCGCATGTCGGCCTCGGAAAGGCTCCGCACAGACCACCAGATCAAGAAAAGCCCCAAACCAAGGAATACAACATATTGAACAAGAAGGGATATGATTTTCTTCATGGCGTCAGTTTCCGAGGTGGATAGGGAACCTATAGGTCCGCTGTCAAAGGTAGACACTGCACCCCGAAATGTCCATAATAACCTTCAGCCGGGACCGTCAACCCCCTCGGAAATCCTTTTCCTGTCAATTCATTACCTTTGCAGTCCCGCCAGTTATTACAAAAGCCCCCAGATGGTCGCCAAGAAAAGGATTCTTTTCATTGCCAACGAAATGTCTCCCTACCTGGAACTCACAGAGTTCTCGGAGGTTGCCAACCGGTTGGCGATCAAGGCAAACGAGAGTGGTTACGAGGTCAGGTGCATCATGCCACGCTTCGGGGTGATCAACGAACGCCGCCACCGGCTCCATGAGGTGGTGCGTCTCTCCGGTATCAATGTCTCCATAGACAACGACGACTACCCCCTTCAGATCAAGGTCGCCTCCCTCCCCAACGCCCGCCTCCAGGTCTATTTCCTCGATAACGAGGACATGTTCCGCCGAAAACAC
>RGVM01000466.1 GCA_010027295.1 Chitinophagia bacterium | reverse complement strand
CCTTGGAAGAAATGTCAGGCGTACATGAGGCTGCAGCCCCGTATATCACTGTTATCGAGCCGGCCGATGACTTCAAAGGATCCGTCGGGATGAAGGCGGCCGAGGTCGTCGGTGGCGATGAACGCACAGGATGACCTGTTGGCAAGGTCTATCACGTTGATGGCACCTGTGACGATCCGGTCGGGCCTGACGTCGGTCACTAGAAGGGGGTCGTCCTCGGCACGGATGAGTATCCGCATCCAGGGTGGAGTGCGAAAAATGCCTTCCCCATGGGAATAGGCCTGTGAGAGCAACTCCGTCATCCCGTACTCGGAATGGACGGCCTCCAAGCCGAGCCGTTCCTTGAGGTGGGCATGAACCTCCTGACGAGTGAGCTCACGCCTCCTGCCCTTCATGCCGCCCGTCTCCATGACCACGGTGTGGCGAAGCCGCATGGGGTGGGCATCTGCGAAGTCCATGAGAGCATACGTCACACCGAGCAGCAGCGTCCGCTGCTCCTCCTGTTCCAGCCTGTGCAGGGTATCCTTGAGTGTCTGGTGGTCATGAAGGAAGAAGCCTCCGGAAGGATGTGCGGAGCGACTGATGAGTTCGTCCGCCATGAGTACCAATGATGATCCCTTTCGTTCGAGGTATGACGGGAGAAGGGCGAGGATGCACCAGGAGGAGGGATCGCCGTAGAAGAGTGTCGGCCAGCCGCTCCACCAGGTGCCTGCTGCCCGCGGATCCCGTGGTACCGCTGCTGGTGAAGACAGCTTCGGGACGAAAGTTTCCAGTGACAACTTCGGAGGTCTTGTAGAAGGAGATCGGAAGGAAGGGTATCGATGTGATCTGGTCCACTCGCTCGGGATACCTGCCCAGCAAGTCCGAGAACCATGCCAGCAGGGGGTTCATTCGATACTGGCGACGGAACATGTCGATCGCCATCGAACGAAATAGGGAATTGTTAAAACCATCCGCCTGGGAAGCTAACTGCAGAAAGTCGGGGTCGTTATTCAACGTGATTGGTTATTTTTGGCTCACAACGGTTACCCATGAGGCTGACAGCCATGTTTCTAATTCTCTTGGCATGCTTCCTTTCCTGCGGCAAAGATAGCATCCAGAGCAAACCCCGTCTTACGCTGAAAGAGGTCAGTGCCACGACGGTGCCCGCCTTCGGGAACCTCCAGATCATCTTGAATTTGACCGATAAGGAAGGGGATTTCAAAGAGACGATTTACGTCAGGAAACTGACCACGAGATGCCCCTCCAGCAACTTCCTCGATTCCCAGCTCTACAAGATACCTTCAGATGTTCCCCGTACGGCCAATTTCGACGGTCAGATTGTGCTGTCCTTCACCTATCCTTTCGAGTTGCAGCCTCGCTGTACGCGTCCGGATACGGCTGTATTCAGTTTTTGGGTCAAGGATGCCAAGGGAAATATCAGCGACACGGCAAAAACACCATCCATCATCATACTTAGGCCATGAGGCTGTGAGATGGCAAGACCACTGCCACGAGGTTCAATGAACATGCCAACAACGCTCCCCATCACCTTCATTCCCTGACCCAAGGGATATCATACCCAAACGAAGCACATGGCAAAGGACAAGGAAAAAGGGAAGAAGTCGATACCGAAGTCCTCTTACGACTTCCTACGCAGATACATAGACAACCCCTCCCCCGTCGGTTTTGAATGGTGGGGACAGAAGCTCTGGCTCGAGTACGTCAAGCCCTATGTGGACACCACGTTCACAGACCCCTATGGAACTGCCACAGCCGTCATCAACCCCGATGCCCCATTTCGGGTGGTGCTGGAGGCGCACGCCGACGAGATCAGCTGGTTCGTCAACTATATTACTTCCGACGGGCTCATCTACCTGAAGCGCAACGGCGGGGTCGACCATCAGGTGGCGCCAGCCAAGAGGGTTCTCATCCACGGCAGGAAAGGCCCGGTCAAGGCCGTATTCGGATGGCCTGCCATCCATACACGCATGTCCACGCCCGACAGCAAGGACCCCGTCCCCAGGGTCGACAACCTCTTCCTCGACTGCGGCGCGCGCAACCGAGACGAGGTCGAATCGCTAGGGGTTCATGTGGGGGCTGTGGTCACCTATGAGGAAGGGTACGATGAACTCGCATACGACTACATCATCGGCCGGGCCCTCGACAACCGGATAGGCGGTTTCATGGTGGCAGAAGTGGCCAGGCTGTTGAAGCAGAACGGCAAGAAAATCCCCTACGGACTCTACATCGTCAATGCGGTGCAGGAGGAAATCGGGCTTCGGGGTGCCGAGATGATCGCCAGACGTATCCGTCCCAACGTGGCCATCATCACAGATGTCACCCACGACACGACGACCCCGATGGTCAACAAGGCCGTCGAGGGGGACATCGCCTGTGGCAAGGGCCCCTCCCTGGCCTATGCCCCCGCCATCCACAACAAGCTGCTCGACTTCGTTCGCGAGACCGCCGAAAAGCGGAAGATACCCGTTCAGTGGCGGGCATTGAGCCGCAGTACGGGGACCGATACCGACTCCTTTGCATACGCCAACGACGGCTGCCCATCGGTGCTCGTCTCCATCCCCCTGCGGTACATGCACACGACGGTCGAGATGATCCACAGGAAGGACAT
>RGVM01000465.1 GCA_010027295.1 Chitinophagia bacterium | reverse complement strand
TGTTCCCAGGGCAAAGGCGACCGACCGGCTCATCCGGCCTGTATGGGCAGATGAGAGGGTCTTACCGTCCCGTCTTCATGTCCGCTATCCATTCGCGGATGAGAGCGACGGCCTTGGGGTCTGGCTGGGTACGTCCCAGCTCGGGCATCATGACACCGGGGTCGGTGCTGGCCATGCGATGGAGGAGGATGGAGGCGGAGGGTTCACCGGGCTGGATGTCGTACTGTAGGTTTCCGGACCCTCGACCGCTGGCGACGGGGGTCTTGCCGATGCCCAGGTGCAGTGACTCCTTCTCTCCAGCGCCGAGGAATAGGCCGGAAGTGCCGGCGGGCCCTTGGGACCGGTGGCAGTGGGCGCAGTTGATGTCGAGCCAGAGGCGCGCGCGCTGCTCCAGGGTGCCGGTGGAGGGGTCGTCCCATACGACGGACGGAGGGAGAAGATCATGCGCCGGAAGTCCGGTGAGGATGCCGGCATCGGCCCAGGCCTTAAGTTGGCTGCCCTGCTGGGAGCCGGGCGTCAGAGGGCCACTGAGCTGCCGGGCGGATGGGCCGATAGGTGTCATCCGTTCGGCCAGGTTGTGGCAGCCCTTGCACTGGTTGAGGTTGGGTATCTGGTAGGCATGTTTCCGGCGGCGTCCCTCTTCGTCGATGTACGACACTTCGCGTGTATCACCCGCCACGTCGAGGAAGGCGTCTGACTGAGCCTCATCCCACACATAGGGCAGGGCCTTCCATCCGGCTTCCTCGCGAATGAGTACGCGTGTCTCCATAAGCCGGCGACCTTTCTCCGGGTATCGTGCGTCATGGGGGAAGGAGAAGGTCTTGACAAGCGCCGTGCCGACGGGGAAGTCGAATACAATGCTGTCGTTGTAAGAGACTGTCGCCCCGGCCGGCAGTCGCAGAAAGCGCAGCTTTGCGGCATTGTCGGAAAATAGCGGTGTGTTGAGCCGATAGCGAATGGTGCCGGCGGCCGGCTCCTGCCTGGCGGGCGGACCGGCGAAGAAGCCGAATTCGGACAGTCGTTGCGGGGGCGCATTCCGTTGCAGCGCACTGGCCGAGAGCAGGGCTGCCGCTGCCAGGGCCAGTGCCGGGAGAGCCATCCTCGACGGTGTCTTCAAAGGCTTCATGGCAGCTGTCCGGTTCTACGGTGGGTGTTGACCTCGATGCGGCAGTCGAAGGGTGCCATGTCGGTCGTGATGTTTCGGAAATCGTTCTCCGCGTCCAGCGAGGCGAAACGCGCGTTGCCGTTGTTTCGGATGCAGATGCGGCTGGTGTCGGGGTAGCCACCCTTGCCGCCGGCCAGCTGCCTGTCGAGGATACCGTCGTAGAGAATGTCGGGCACGTTGCGCCCGAAGCGCAGTTTGAACCGGAAGAGAAGGCCCATGCGGCCCCGGTGGGTGGCGCGCACCCGCTTGCGCGAGAAGCTGTTGTCGTGGATGGAGATGGCAGTGGGATAGGGATAGTATTCCTTGTCGCGGATGCGCTTCTCGGTGATGTGGTAGCTGGCGATGCACACGCCCAGGGTGCGGTTGTCGCGGATCTCGTTGCGGGAGATCTCGACGTGGTTGGCGGCGAGGAGGAGGATGCCGGTACCCTGCGGCACGGTGCCCACGATATTCCCCTTGGGGGCGAAGTTGGCGAGGTTGTTGTCGTGCACGAGGTTCTCGTACACGCGGCAGTGGCCGCCCTTCTTGACAGGCAGGTCGGGCAGGTCGAAGAGTTGCGGAAGGCCTCGTTATGGTGGACCTCCGCATTGACGGAGTTCTCAATCTCGATGCCGGCGACGTTCTCGAATGCGCGGCAGTGACTGACGACGATGTCGCGCGACTGCCCGACGTAGATGCCGGCGTCGGAGGCGCCGCGTGCCTCGCAGCCTTCTATGCGGACACCTTCGCAACTCACGGGATAGAGGCCGTAGGCACCGTTCCCGGAGGATGGCCGACCGCTCCAGTCGGTCCGAACCCGCAGGAAGCTGACATCCTTTAGATTCATCGTCTTGATGGCATCCCCCTTCGCGTCGCGCACCGTGAGGTCCTGGATGGTGATGCGGCTGCCGTTGGTGACGCGTATCCCTTCGGCACCCGTCTGCTGGCCCTTGAACGAGAGGATGGTGCGGTCCATGCCCGCGCCCGTGATCACGATCCGATTCTTGCCCTCCATCGAAAGAGTGGCATCGATGGTATGGATGCCTTCGGGGATGCGGATCGTGTCGCCGTCCTCCGCCAGGATGAGTCTTGTCTGCAGTTCTTTTCGGACATCGGACTGTGCCCCCGCCTTCCCGGTGGACAGCAGGAAGAGGATGATCAGGAATGGGATGGGCTGTCGGAGCATGTCGGGCATTTGGACAAAGATGGGGCAAAATCGGCAAGGCGTCAGCCCGCCTTCGGTATCATGCCGTCCACGATGCGGGCGCTCTTGAGGCAGAGGGGGATGCCGCCGCCGGGATGTACGCTGCCGCCTGTGAAATAGAGCCCACGTATCCCGGACGTGCTGTTGGCATGCCGCAGGAAGGCCGCCCACTTCGAGTTGGAGCTGGTGCCGTAGAGGGAGCCCATGTATGAGTGCGTGTCGGCCTCGATGCCTTCTGGGGTGAGTATGTCCTCCGTCTCGAT
>RGVM01000464.1 GCA_010027295.1 Chitinophagia bacterium | reverse complement strand
CAGCACGTTGTCGGAATTGGACATAAGCTCCACGTTGCGCCCCTCCAGATAGGCGTGGGGAATGCCGGCCCCCTGGAAGATGGCCTGCCCGGCATGCATGTGGACGACGTTGAAGAGATAGATGGAGAACACCCCGCGGTCGATGTTCCTGAAATCAGGCGCAGCCCCTGCCAGTACGCGGCCGGCCCAAAAGTCGGGCAAGGACCTCGCTAACCGGTCCTGCAGATACTGCGGGACAATGCGCTGCGCCAGGGGCAGCAACAGGGCGTCCACGGCATCCTGCGGCATCTCCATGATATGCCGGTACAGGCCCTCGATACCAGCCTCCCGGAGGATGGGTGACAGTCCGGATAGTTCCGGGACGGATGCCAGGACGGCCTCCAGGTCGCACCGAAAGCCATGGAGCAGCCAGAACTCTCCGAGCGCGACCATCACCTCGGGTTTGTGATTCTCGTCGCGATAGTTCCTGTTAGGCGCGTCGAGCGGAATGCCCAGGGCGTTCTCGCGCGCAAAGCCTTCGCGGGCACCTTCGCGGGTGGGATGCACCTGAATGGAGAGCATCCCCTGCACGTCAAGTACCTTGAGAAGGAAGGGCAGGTTCTCGAATTCGGCCAGGACACGCGCACCCAGGTATCGTTGCGGGTCGGATCGGATGAGGTCGGGCAGTGACGTGCGCGCCGACCCGTCCAGCCAGATGCGGGAAGGCCCGCCCGGATGGACGCCCAGCCAGTATTCTGCGGCGGGCTTCCCGGCATCGGGTGCGAGGCCCAGGAGTCTGGGTATGTATTCACGGCCGCCCCAGGCATAGGGCTGGACGATGCCTTCGATCAGGTACATGGTCGGAAACGGTTTGAAACATCCCGGGAAGATCACGCCGGGTACCTTGCACGGATATTTCGTGGCTGCAAAATAATGGATTGGTTTACATTTATCCCGTCAAATCCGGTAGTGGGATGGAAGGGGTGCGGCAGAGGATCGGAAGCATGGGCGAAGCCCTGGCGGCGGCATGGCTGACGGAGCGGGGCTTCGAAGTCATGCACAGGAACTGGAGGACGGGGCGCTACGAGGTGGACATCATCGCAAGCCGCGACGGTATCCTGCATTTCATCGAAGTCAAGACGAAGCGTTCCAGCCGATATGGCCATCCCGAGCAACAGGTGGGAAGAAGGAAATTGCAGCACCTGGTGAATGCCGGATGCCGGTATATCGAGGCCGACAGGCGATGGAAGCGCATCCGATTCGACATCCTCGCCGTACAACTCTACACAGATCGGCCCACGGAGTTCCTTTTGATCGAGGATGTGTATTTGTAAGCGCCCCTGAAGCACACGGCCGAACAAAATCCGTCAACCGGCCTTCATAGCGGCGACGCGCTCCCGTAACCTCTCCACCATGCGGTAGGTGGCGGGACAGTACTGCAGGTTCTGCCGGTGCCACTGCATGTAGTCGGCCATCGGACGGCGCGTCAGGTGCGGGAACCCCGAACAGTCGGCCGGCCGCACTTCGTAAATGCCGCACATGTTGGTCTTGAGGTCGAGGAACTGACAGGGCTGGCTCCGGTTCATCCAGTCGCCCTTGCGGTCGCGGTACAGCCATCGCTCCCGGAAGGCGGCACCGGTCATGCCGAGGTGTTTGGATATACGCTTCACGTCTCGGTCGGTGAAGGTGGGTGTCATCTTCCGGCAGCAGTTCGAGCAGGTCAGGCAGTCGGTCTCGCGCCATACCTCCCGGTCGATCTCCGCCACCATGGCATCGAGCCTGCGGGGCGGGTGGTTCTCCGTCCGTGTCAGGAAGGCTCGCATGCCCTTCCTGTGTTTCTTCACCTTCTCACGGAAGGCCCGTAGGTTGACCCCTGCCATCGCTTCGTTGTTGCGTGAATCGTAAATTGGGGCTAAAATAAGCCAAAAGCCCGGATGGCGGCCCTCCGCCGTCGGTGGATGGCCCTCCGCGATAGATATGTGGGAATCGTACAAGAACGGGTTCAGGGCATTCCTTCGGGTCGAGCGGTCGCTCTCTGACAACTCCATCGAGGCCTATTCGACCGACGTGGAGCGGCTGACGCAGTACCTGCTGGCGGCCGGTCTCGCCAGGACGCCCGCGGAAGTGGGACCGACGGAACTGAAAGGATTCCTGCAAATGATCGCCGAACTGGGCATGTCGGAGGGCTCGCAGGCCCGGATCCTGTCCGGACTCAGATCCTTCTTCGCATACTGCCGGATGGAAGAGGTAAGGACGGACGACCCTACCGAACTCCTTGAAGCACCCAAACTCAGAAGACGCCTGCCGGACACCCTCAGTTTCCCCGAGATTCAGTCGATGCTCGACCATATCGACCACAGCAGACCTGAGGGCGTCCGCAACCGGGCCATCGTCGAGACCCTCTACAGCTGCGGGCTGCGCGTCAGCGAGTTGACGGGCCTTAAGCGGTCGAACCTTCACCTGGAGACGGGGTTCGTGCGTGTCGTCGGAAAGGGCGACAAGGAACGGCTCGTACCCATCGGTCCCGACGCGATCAAACATTTGAGGATCTACCTCTCGACGGTACGCGTACAATTGCCCGAAGTGGCGGGCTATGGCGATCATGTGTTTCTGAACCGAAGGGGTCGGTCGCTCAGCCGCGTCATG
>RGVM01000463.1 GCA_010027295.1 Chitinophagia bacterium | reverse complement strand
TTCATCCGGATGCGGTCGCCCAGGAGGGCGCCGCCCGACTTTCGGCGCGATGGGTCGACGGAGACGACGGCGATGGTCTTGTCCGGATAGGCGTCCAGATAGCGACGTACAATCTCGTCCGTCACGGATGATTTCCCGGCTCCGCCGGTGCCGGTGATGCCGACGATGGGCACGCGGGTCGAAGGCTTGCCGCCTTGGGCCGGCGTATCGTCGGACATGTCGCGGTTCTCCGCCAGGGTGATGGCGCGTGCGATCCGCCGTATGTCATGGCGTTCGGGAAGCTCGAGAGGGGTGGTGTAGGAGTCCGGCGCGGCGTCGAGGGGGAAGTCGCACTGCCGGATGACGTCGGCGATCATGCCTTCGAGACCCATGCGTCGGCCGTCGTCGGGCGAGTAGAGTCGGGTGATGCCGTAGGCGTGGAGGGCCTCTATCTCTGAGGGCAGGATGGTCCCCCCGCCCCCGCCGAAGATGCGGATGTGGCCGCAGCCGTTGCGGTCCAGAAGGTCCTTCATGTAGCGGAAAAACTCCATGTGCCCGCCCTGGTAGGAGGTGATGGCAATGCCCTGGACGTCCTCCTCGATGGCGCATTCGACGATCTCGGCGACGGAGCGGTCATGCCCCAGGTGGATGACCTCGGCCCCCATCGACTGCAGGATGCGCCGCATGATATTGATCGCGGCGTCGTGCCCGTCGAACAGACTGGCGGCCGTCACGAGACGTACCCGGTGGACGGGACGGTAGGAGCCTTCCATACACTAACAGTTGTTAGTGCAAAGGTAGGTATCAGGATACAGAGGTGAAAGGCGGTATCTGCATGGATTTTCGGACACCGATGTCTATCCGGGGCAGTTTCACGATGAAAGGGCAATCCGGCGGCGGCGGGAGACATGCCTTGCGGGCCCCCGGGGAGTCTGAAACAGCGTCTCGATAGACGTTGGGCAAGGAATCAATTCCCGTTTTGGCGGGTTTTCACTTCTGGATTTGGCCGTGCCCAGCTCAATCGCGGTAGTCGAGCGCAGGCTTACGGTCGCCCAGCAGCGGGGTGTAGCGGTAGTCTCCCTTCGATTGGATGAACTCCTCCTTCGCCTTGACGATGATGGCGGGCTTTGTGAGCAGGTCTACGCCCATGTTGGCGAGGGCCCTCGCGGCTACCATCATCCCCTTGACGCCGATGGAGGTGCCTCCGCAGGCGACGGCCTGCCAGCTGTGGGCGGGCGTGCCGGGCACCCAGGTGGCCGTGCCGAAGCCTACGGTGGGGAGGGTATAGCTCACGTCGCCGACATCGGTCGAGCCGGGACTGACGCCTCTAGGTTGCGCGAGCGGACTTACTGATGCGGCCGTGGCAACGGGGGGCACCTTCCCGGTCAGCGTGGCCTGGACCTTTGCGGCGAAGGCCGTCTCCTCGGGCGTGTACTCGACGCCGCCTGCCAGTACGAGGTTGGGATGCATGGCCCCCGCGAGGCTGCGGTTGATGAGCAGGTCGTGCGTGCCGCCGATGACCTCGTACTTCATTGTTGTCTCTGTGCCCAGGGCTGCGCCCTCGGCGGCCTTGACGACGCGGTCGAAGATCTCCATCACACTGCGCTTGTCGGGATGCCGCACGTAGTAGTACACTTCGGCGAAATCGGGGATGACGTTGGGAGCCTTGCCCCCGCTGGTGATGACGTAGTGGATACGGGTATCCTGCGGCACGTGCTCACGCATGAGGTTGACCATATGGTCCATCGCCTCGACGGCGTCGAGGGCGGAGCGACCCTGTTCCGGGGCCATGGCGGCGTGGGCGGAGCGTCCGTAGAAGCGGAACTTGGCCGATTTGTTGGCCAGGGCGCCCTCTACGGCCACACTGTTCTCGCTGCCCGGATGCCAGTGCAGCGCCACATCCACATCCTTGAACAGTCCCTCGCGCACCATGTATACCTTGCCCGAGCCGCCCTCCTCTGCGGGACAGCCGAAGACTTTCAGCGTGCCCTTCCACCCGTTCCGCTCCATCTCGTGACGCAGCGCGATGCCGGCGGCCGCAGAGGCGGTGCCGAATAGATGGTGGCCGCAGCCGTGGCCAGGTTTGCCTTCGACGACGGGCCGCTTCTCGGCGACGGCCTGCTGCGAGAGGCCCGGAAGCGCGTCATACTCGGCGAGGATACCAATGACTGGACTGCCGCTGCCGTAAGTGGCCACAAAGGCCGTCGGTATGCCTGCCACGCCCTTCTCTACCCGGAAGCCCTCCTTCCCTAGCATATCCGCCAGCAACGCCGAACTCCGCAACTCCTTGTAGCCCACTTCGGCGAAGCCCCAGATCGCCATCGCCACCTCACGCCAGCGGGCCGTGTCCGCCTGCAGCCGCTGCATGGCCGAGCGCTTCGCCGCCAGGACGGTGGCATCCGAGGGCGGCTTCTGCGCGCAAAGGAAGGCGGGCGTCAACAGGAGAAGGGCAACGAGTATGCGTGAGCGCGACATGATGAACGATTTTAGCTAGGCAATGATAAACGAGTATCTTTAAAACTACGCAACAAAACCATGACCGACATGTCCACCTCCCGCCATGCGAGCCTGCTGTCGACCATTTTGCTGCTCAGCGCCACGATGCTGACGGCCCAGCAGGAACCCACCGACGGAAACTTCCGCCTCCGCGCCTTCCAGCAG
>RGVM01000462.1 GCA_010027295.1 Chitinophagia bacterium | reverse complement strand
AGGAAGAGAGGAGTGAGGAGGGGGCGAATGCACTATCGGGAGACGACTGTTTGGCAGAAGGCAATGGAGGCGACCCGGGAGGTTTACCGTCTGGTTCCGCTTCTTCCACGGGAGGAACTATACGGGATGAGATCGCAGTTGACGCGATCAATGGTCTCGGTTCCGTCCAATATTGCGGAGGGATGGACTCGCGAGACGAATCGGGACAAGGCGCACTTCCTGGCAATAGCCCAGGGCTCCCTCGCGGAAGCGGAGACCTTGCTGACACTTTGCGAGCAGCTCGGTTGGTTTCCAGAAAACGAGACTATACGTCTGAGGAAGCTCATGGACGAGGTCAGCCGGATGCTGACAGTGATGCGTCGCAACCGCAGGGAGTGACCTCCCACTCTTCTTCCCCTCCCTCCTCACTCCTCTTCCCTCCCTCCTACCACGGCGCACAAGGTCTCGCCGAGGATGTGCGCTACTACGGCCAGTGGATGCGCGACGAGGCCGAGAAGCGCATCGGCGTGCTCTACCCCAAGGTGGCGGTGACGGCTGAGATGACGGAGGAGCGTCCCGACCTGAAGCCCTATGTGGGTCAGGAGCTTACGGTGATCGCCTGGTTGTGGGCGCGCACCGTGAAGAGCCCTAACCCGGCCTTCGCGCAGGTGGACGTGCCGTTGGCCTCGACCTTCATGCTTTCCACCAAGGCGGGCAAGGAGGCTTATGTGGAAGTGGTGAGGGAAGAAGAGCGAGAAGAGAGAGAGGTAGGCGGGTCTTCTTACTCCTCACTTCTCTCCCCTCCCTCCTCTGTGGAAGTGGTGAGGGAAGAAGAGCGAGAAGAGAGAGAGGTAGGCGGGTCTTCTCACTCTTCACTTCTCTCCCCTCCCTCCTCCCCGTACCGCTTCACGGTGAAGGTGGGCAAGCCCAAGGATGCGGAGCAGGCGAAGAGCGGAACTTCGGCTGGCAAGCGCGCAGCCTTCAAGTGCGTGATGTCTGGGACGCCTCTTCCTTACGACTACATCCGCACTGAAGGACAAGCAGGACGAATGGGCGCGCGGCTGATGGCGATCGTTGCCGAGGGGACACGTGGACGGGTGTATCTCGCACCGACGGCGGAGCACGAAGCCGCGGCACGGAGGGCAAAGCCGGAGTGGAAGCCGGATGTGGCGTTGCCCGTCAATCCGCGCGACTTCAAGACGCCGAACTACGGCTTGATGACGTTTGCCGACCTCTTCACCCCCCGCCAGTTGGTGGCGCTGACGACCTTCTCCGACCTGGTGCAGGAAGCGCGCGAACGGGTGCTGCGCGATGCCCTTGAGGCGAACAGAGAGGGGAGAGAAGTGAGTAGTGAGAGACAGACCCTCTCTAGTCACTCCTCTGACCTTACTCCACTGGCTCAAGGCGGCACCGGCGCCACCGCCTACGCCGAGGCGGTGGGGGTGTACTTGGCGTGCGCCGTTGACTATGCAGCCAACTATTGGTCAGTAATCGCTACGCCAGCGGATGGCTTCATACGCGGCACCTTCGCCCGCCAAGCGCTACCTATGACTTGGGACTATGCGGAAGCGCCACCTTTCGGAACCACGAGTGGAAACTGGATGGGGGGTATTGAGTGGGCGGCAAAAGCAATGGGGGCGCTCCCCGTCGCGGGAACTGGGGACTCCGCTCAAGCTGATGCCGCGACTCAATCAATCAGCACCGACAAACTCATCTCCACCGACCCGCCCTACTACGACAATATCGGCTATGCAGATCTGTCGGACTTTTTTTATGTCTGGATGCGGCGGTCATTGCGTCCTGTCTTCCCCGACCTCTTCGCCACCCTTGCCGTCCCTAAGGCCGAGGAGCTGGTCGCCACTCCCTACCGCCACGGCGGCAAGGAGAAGGCCGAGACCTTCTTCCTCGATGGCATGACGAAGGCGATGCACCGCCTCGCCGAGCAATCGCATCCCGCATTTCCAGTCACCATCTATTACGCCTTCAAGCAGTCGGAAAGCGAGACAGACGAAGGTACTGCCAGCACTGGTTGGGAGACATTCCTCGATGCCGTGATTCGCGCCGGCTTCGGCATCAGCGGCACTTGGCCAATGCGCACCGAACGCGGTGCCCGCTCCATCGGCATCGGCACCAACGCCCTCGCCTCCAGCATCGTCCTCGTCTGCCGCAAGCGCCCAGCCACCGCACCCACCGCCACGCGCCGCGAGTTCATCGCCGCGCTCAAAGCCGAGCTGCCCGCTGCGCTGGCCGACCTGCAGCGGGGCAACATCGCTCCCGTGGACCTCGCCCAAGCTGCCATCGGTCCCGGCATGGCGGTTTACACCCGCTACGCGAAGGTGCTGGATGCCCAGGGCAAGGCGCTCACGGTGCGCGAGGCACTCGCCCTCATCAACGAGACCCTCGACGAGGCGCTGACCAGTCAGGAAGGCGACTTCGACGCCGACAGCCGCTGGGCACTCACCTGGTTCGACCAGTACGGCTTTGACGAGGGCGACTACGGCACCGCCGAGCAGCTTTCCAAATCCAAGAACACCAGCATCGCCGCCATGGTCGAAGCAGGCATCATCGAATCGAAGCGCGGCAAGGTGCGCCTCTACCGGCCCGAGGACCTGACCGTGGGGAATGAGAAAAGAGGGAAGAGGAGTGAGAAGAGAGAGGGCT
>RGVM01000461.1 GCA_010027295.1 Chitinophagia bacterium | reverse complement strand
GGATTGCCAGGATGCCGGTGCCGGTGCCGAAGTCGAGGACGGACTTTCCCGAGAGATCGCGTTCGAAGAGTTCCTCCATCATGAGCACAGTGGTGGCATGATGGCCGGTTCCGAAGCTCATCTTGGGCGTGATGACGATGGGGATGCCGGCGTCATGGACGGGTGCGTGGAAGTTCGCCCTCACGGAAACCTTCCCGGGGATGACGACGGGCTGGAAGGAGGACTCCCAGACCTCGTTCCAGTTTTTATCCTCGACGGGAGTGAGCGATACGGTCTCGAAACCCTGACGGCGGATGTCGGAGAGAATCTCTTCCACTGCATGGGAGTCCGCCTTGACGTAGGCGTCGAGGCCATCGTCGTCTGACTGGAAACCTTCGAATCCGGAGAGGGTGAGTAGCCCTGTCAGGAGGTCAATGCGGACGGGGTCGGTCTCCGTGAACCTTGCGTGCCAATGGGTGTGGGTCATAAAAAAACATCCGCCCGAAGGCGGATGGGATTTTGTCAGTGGTTGTCCCTTCTCGGTGGCCTGGGCCCGCGGTCTTGGCCGAAGTCCCTGCCGCCCTCGCGTCCGCCTTCCCTCGGGCCGTCCTTGATGAAGTCGGGCTTGGGGATGAGGGCTTTGCGGCTGAGTTTGAACTTGCCGGTCTTCTGGTCGACGCCGATGAGCTTGACCTTGACGGAGTCTCCCTCCTTGAGTACGCCATCGAGGTTCTCCAGGCGTTTCCAGCTGACTTCGCTGATATGGAGGAGGCCCTGCTTCCCGGGAAGGAACTCGACGAAAGCTCCGTAGGGCATGATGGACTTGACGGTGGCATCGTATTCCTCTCCTTCCTCGGGCATGGCAGTGATGCCCTTGATCCAGGCCACTGCTCTGTCGAGGCCGTCCTTGGCGGTACAGAAGATGCTGACCTCGCCCTGGTTTCCGACTTCTTCGATGTTGATGGTGGTGAATCTCCTGGATGATCTTGCCCTGCGGGCCGATGACAGCTCCGATGAATTCTTTGTCGATGAAGAGCTTGACCATGCGGGGGGCATGGGGTTTGACCTCCTCGCGGTAGACGGGAATGCACTCGTACATGGCGTCAAGGATGTGCAGGCGTCCCTTGCGGGCCTGTTCGAGGGCTTCGCGCATGGTGTCCATGCTGAGGCCGTCGATCTTGATGTCCATCTGGATCCCGCAGATACCCTGACGGGTGCCGGTGACCTTGAAGTCCATGTCTCCGAGATGGTCTTCATCTCCGAGGATGTCGGTCAGGATGGCATACTTCCCGTCGGGACGGGTGATGAGTCCCATAGCGACGCCGCCAACATGGTGCGGAATGGGCACGCCTGCATCCATCAGTGCCAGGGAGCCGGCGCAGACGGTGGCCATGGAAGAGGAGCCGTTGGACTCGAGGATGTCGCTCACGACGCGCACCGTGTAGGCGTAGTCGTTACCCGGCATCATCTGACGCAGGGAGCGTAGGGCCAGATTCCCATGTCCCACCTCGCGGCGGCCGGGGCCTCTGAGGAACTTGACTTCGCCTGTGGAATAGGGCGGGAAGTTGTAGTGGAGGAAGAACTTGGTATAGTCGGATTTTGCGGCGCTTTCCACGAGCAGTTCATCGAGCGGCGTTCCGAAGGTGACGGTGGTGAGCGACTGTGTCTCACCGCGGGTGAACAGGGCCACGCCGTGGGGCGAGGGGAGTACGTCGACCTCCATGTTGAGGGGCCTGACTTCATCGAGGCGGCGGCCGTCCAGGCGGATCCGCTCGTCTACGATCATGTCGCGGACGACCTCCCATTTGAGGTCTTCGAAATACTTCTTGGCCAGCTTGATGTCTTCGGAGGCTGCATCAGCGCCGAGGGAGGCCACGGTCTCCTTCTTGAGGTTATCGAAGGCTTCGGTACGGGCGTTCTTGCTGCTGGCGGAGCGGGCGATCTGGAGTACCCTGTCCTTAGCGAAGGTGTTGACCTTCTCGCGGACTTCCTCCTTCTGGAGTGGCTTGGGGTAGTCACGCTTTCCGGTGACCCCGACTTTGGCCCGGAGTTCCTCCTGGGCGCGGATCTGGGCACGGACCGCTTCATGGCCCACTTCGAGGGCGCGTACGAAGTCCTCCTCGCTGCACTCTTTCGACTCGCCCTCCACCATCATGAGGTTCTTCTCGGTGGCGCCGATCATGAAGTCCATATCGGCCGTGGCGAGCTCGCTGCGGGTGGGGTTCACGATGAACCTACCATCTACGCGGACGACGCGTACTTCGGAGATGATTTCCTTTATGGGAATATCGGAGACGGCGAGGGCGGCCGATGCGGCCAGGCATGCCAGGGAATCGGGCATGACCTCGGGGTCGGACGACACCAGTGTGATGATGACTTGGACGTCGCAGAGATAGTCTTCAGGGAAGAGGGGCCTGAGGGCGCGATCGACGAGTCGGCTGATGAGGATCTCGGAATCGGAGAGTCTGCCTTCACGTTTGAAGAAGGAGCCGGGGATGCGTCCAGCGGAGGAGAACTTCTCCATGTAATCGACGGAGAGGGGGAAGAAGTCCTGCCCTTCCTTGGGTTCGCGGTTGGCGCACACCGTGGCCAGCATCATGCATTTGCCCTGGCTGACGGTGACGGAGCCGTCGGCCTGGCGGGCCAGGCGGCCGGTCTCTA
>RGVM01000047.1 GCA_010027295.1 Chitinophagia bacterium | reverse complement strand
GCCTTCTATCGCGACTCGCCTTGCTAGTGCTGGCCGCCATGCCTCCCATGCAAGCCTGCCTTGGCCAGACGCGCATCTGGTACGACCGCCCCGCGGATGCCCGTCGCGCCGACGAGCACAAGGGTTGGCGGAACAACCCCGAGTGGCTGAAGGCGCTACCCATCGGCAACGGCCGTCTGGGTGCGATGGTCTTCGGCGATGTGGCGGAGGAACGCATCCAGCTGAACGAGAAGACGCTATGGTCGGGAGGGCCGTTCGACAACGACAATCCCGAGGCAGGGGCATCCCTACCGGCGATACGCTCGCTGCTCTTTGAGGGGAAATACCGGGAGGCCACGGCCCTCACGATGCGTACACAGGTATGCAGGGGCGTCGGCTCTGGGCATGGCAACGGCGCCAACGTGCCCTTCGGATGCTACCAGACACTGGGCGACCTGTGGCTCGACTTCGGGCGGCGGACACCCTACGACGGATATGTGCGTGAACTCGACCTGGAGCGCGGTATCGCCCGGGTAAGCTACCGACAGGACGGTATCCGTTTCACACGCGAGGCCTTCGCCAGCCATCCCGACGGTGCCATCGTGCTGCATGTCCGTTCCGACAGGAAGGGGGCCGTCACGCTGAAGGCCCGGCTCACCAGGCCAGAGCGGTTTAGAACCCGGTCGGACAAGGATGAACTTCTGATGGAAGGCATGCTCGCCGATGGCAAGGGCGGGAACGGTATGCAATATTCCGCTCGCCTGAAGGCCGTTGCGACTGGCGGCAGGACGCAGGTGACCGACAGCAGCATCACCGTCAGCAACGCTGACGAGGTTACGCTGCTGCTCACAGCGGCCACCGACTATCAAAACATGTATCCACTCTACAAGGGAGGAGACCCAGGTCCCGTAGCGTCGGCCCGGATGAAGGCCGCCGGCGCTCATAACTACCACGAACTACGCACCAGGCATGTGAGCGACCATGGCGGCCTTTTCCGCAAGGTCGCGCTTCGGTTGTCAGGTACGGGTCCGGACACGGTACCCACGGACGAGCGGCTGCGGCGCAACGCCATCAGACCCGATCCCGGACTTGTGGAGACCTATTTCCAGTTCGGACGCTACCTGCTGATCGCATCCTCTCGCGAAGGGACACTGCCGGCCAACCTGCAGGGCATCTGGGCCAACCAGGTGCAGACGCCCTGGAACGGCGACTACCATACCGACATCAACATTCAGATGAATTACTGGCCGGCGGACCTGACCAACCTCGGCGAATGCCAGGGGCCGCTGACCGAACTGATCGCCTCGCTTGTCAGGCCGGGCGAGCGCACCGCCCGCATCCAGTACGGGGCCGGTGGATGGTGTGTGCATCCCATCACCAACGTCTGGGGATATACCGCCCCGGGGGAGCACCCCTCCTGGGGTATGCACCTCGGTGCCGGCGCCTGGCTTTGTCAGCACCTCTGGGACCATTACCGATTCACGATGGACAGACGCTATCTGGAGAGGGTTTACCCGGTGATGCTCGGCGCCGCGAGGTTCTATCTCGACTGGCTGGTGCGAGACCCATCGTCCGGAAAATGGGTGTCCGGCCCGGCCACCTCTCCCGAAAACAGCTTCAAGGCGCCAGACGGCTCAGAGGCCCAGATCAGCATGGGACCCTCTCACGACCAGCAGGTGATCGGAGAACTCTTCCGAAACCTGGGCAGGGCATCAGAGATCCTAGAAAGGTCGGACACACTCACCCACCGGATTGCAGCCGTGCTCGCGGAACTGTCAGAACCCGCCATCGGCCCCGACGGACGGATCCTCGAATGGAGGGAGCCCTTCCCGGAGACGGAGCCCACACACCGACATGTCTCGCACCTCTACATGCTGCATCCCGGCGACCGCATCGACCCCGACAGGATGCCCGCATGGGCGGAAGCCGCCAGGCGTAGCCTGGACCGAAGGACAGATATCGGAACGGGATGGTCCCTCGCCTGGAAGGTCAACTTCCGGGCCCGCCTCCGGGAAGGCGAAAGGGCACATGACCTGCTGATGCGGCTGCTACGGCCCATTGACAATACAGACGTGAACATGTCGGACGCCGGTGGCACCTACCCCAACCTCTTCTGCGGCCACCCGCCCTTCCAGATCGACGGCAACTTCGGCGGAACGGCGGGCATCGCAGAGATGCTGCTGCAAAGTCATCTTACCCTCGACGGCGCCCCCGTGTTGGACATCCTTCCCGCCCTTCCTTCGGCCTGGCCCGGCGGACGCGTCACCGGACTCAGGGCCCGGGGCGGCTTCCTGACCGACATCTCATGGGCCGATGGCAAACTTGTCCAGTGCCGCATTCGCTCCGAGGCGGGAGGCATCCTGACGGTGCGACATGCCGGCAAAACCGCTAACATTCTGACAAGGGCCGGCACGAGCTACCGGCTCGATCCCGCACGAATGTTGCTGGAACCCATTGGGAAATGATACCGAAATGGTGATGATTGATTTCTTTCCCGACTCTTGTTAATCAGGAAGGATCCGGCAGGGTGCCGGACATGAAAATAGCACCCATGTGCCTTGTTCCTGCAGGGCTCATCCCTTGAGGTTCCTGGCCCAGACATTGCCGGTGATGCGGCGTTCCTCGAAATCGACCTCATAGCCCCTAGCGCGCAGGAAGTCTACCATGTCGCGCGTCTTCCATTCGTCCGTGTCATGGGTCTCGAGAGCGATGTTGGAGATACGGCTCCAGACGCTTTCGGGAAGGTTGAAGAGTATGCCGTATTCGGCGCCCTCGCAGTCGAGCTTGAGCAGGTCGACACGGGGGATGGCTTGCTGTTCGAGGAATCTGTCGAGCCTCCTGACAGGCACTTTGACCCGATGGACGGTGTCGTGCAGGCGCACGAGGCCCGATACGGAAGTGAAATCATCGACATGCGTGGTGAAGAGTTCCAACTCGCCGTCATCTTTCCATACGCCGAAGTCATGCAGGTGCCAGGCGACACCAGGGTACTGCATCTTGCGCTCGTGCAGCGCCCGCTGCAGGAAGGGCATGGGCTCGAAGGAGTGCACGACGGCATGGGGGAACAACCGGAAGAAGTACAGGGCCGAGAACCCGACATTGGCGCCTATGTCGATGATCATGGGCTTTTCGGGGAAGGATGACAGGTCGAGGCGGCTGAAGTACTGGTCGTCGAAGAAGCATTCGCGGAAGGGTCCTATCATGCGCTTCTCGACGGTGTAGGAACTGCCGTCCCGCATCTGGAACGTGAAAAATCGTCCCCGGTGCAGACCGGCCTTGAAAGCCAGATAGGTGGGCCAGTTGGAGGTCTCCCTCACGATAGCCGCGTACCGGTGCAGCTTGTTGCGGAGTTTCTGCAGCATGGGCGAAAATAGGCCTTTTGACCCCATCGGGCGGACAGGTGCCGCAACCTTCATCGGTGTCCCTTTGCCAGGCAGAGGCCCAGGGGGCCTTCGAGGCGCGAGATCACGAATGCCGGGCGGCCCGAGAGCCGCAGGGGCAAGATATGCCGGATGTCATCGGTCTCGAACCAGCCCGACTCCTGCAGGCTGGCGCAGTGGAAGTCGCCGTTTCCGCGGCCCAACAGCAGGGTGCCGTAGGATGCATCCGATCGGCCGGCCAGGGGTGTGGCCGTGGCGTCGTTGCCGCCGAGGAGCATGTCCGGTCTACCATCCGCATCAATGTCGGCGATACAGATGGCCGAGACAGGGGAGAACTGGGCGGTCTTGGGGAAGGGATGGAAACGGAAACGCAGGGCGCCCTGGTTCTCCCACCAGCCTGAAGAGAGTTCCCGGGCTTCGAGGATACGCTCCCCCTTCCGGTCGAAAAGATCCAGGACATCTGCGGCCCTGGCTTTGCCGTATTCACCGTATCGCGGGTAGGCCTTCTTCACTTGCGGCAGTTCCTCGGCCAGGGCGTCGCGCATGGCGACGGGGTATTCATCCGGCTCTCGGCCGTGGGGAAGGGAGGGTCTGTACTGGGATAGAAGCAGGTCGGGGCGTCCGTTGCCGTCGTAGTCGGATGCGTAGGCGCGTAGGGGCATCTCGTCGGAGGCGTGGAAAAAACCATTGAGGCCGTAGTTGCCTGCCGCGATGTCTATGTCGCCATCGCCGTCAAGGTCGCCCGCCGCAAGGGCGCTCCACCATCCTTTTCGGTCATGCATGCCGGTTCGCTCCCGTTCGAGCCGTCCGCCGTCGTTTCTGAAGACTTCCACGCCCGTCCATTCGCCCGCGAGTATGAGGTCGGGATCCCTGTCCCCGTCGAGGTCGGCCCAGCGGGCGTCTGCGAGGAGTCCGATCTCGCCCAACCCCGGGGCCCGTTCCTGGGTGACGTCGCGGAAGCGGACACGTCCCCCGGCGGATTCATTGCGAAGCAGGAATGCGTCCGCAGGTTCGGGATACCGGCCCGGAACGACGCGCCCGGTGACGAGGATATCGGTACGGCCGTCACCATCCATGTCGGCGGCACGGACGCAGGACTTGCTGACGGGGATGGCAGGGAGGCTGCCCGGGGGCGCCTCCGTGAAGCGGCCCCTGCCGTCGTTGAGCCAGAGCCTGTCGAGGTACTGCGGGGCGCCGGGCTGGAACCTTGCACCTCCGGCGGCCAGGTATATGTCGGGATCGCCGTCGCCATCGGCATCGAGCATCGTGGCAGCGGCATCCTCGTGCGACTGCGGGCTGTCGTCGGAGTTGAAATACTTGGCGGTGAAGCGGCCGTCGCGGCCCTGGAAATACAGAAAGGCTCGTTGTGTGGTGTTGCCGCCAACGACCATATCCTCCAGCCCGTCGGCATCCAGGTCGCCGACGGCAACGGGCGCCGCCAGGGCAGAAAACTTATGTGGTAGGGCGCGTTGTACGTCGAAGTCGGGAAAGTCCTCCTGCCGGTGCGCATAGAAGATCCCTGCCGGCAGCGCCACATCGCGCAGCAGCGGTTCGGGGTTGCGTCGGTTGGGCGGCGACCGGAGCCCGGCACCGGCCGACTGGCTGATGAGCAGGGTCTGTCCGGCCGGAATCTCGCGCAGCGTCTCGCTGCGGCCGTCGGGCCAGTCGATGACCATCGAGTCGACCTTGTCGGATGCACCCAGCCCGAAATGGAGTACGGGCTCCACGGAGGACAGGTAGCCGCGGTAGGGCGTGAGTTCCGCCATCTGTCGGATGCCTTGATGCCATATGCGGACGATGGTGCCGAGACCGTGAATGTTGGCCGTGTCCCCACGTATGGCGACACGGAGATATCGCGAGTTGCCGGGCTCGATGGATTCGGTACGGTTCTCCCAGACGGAGGCGGGCATGTTGATGTTGTTGACGACGACGTCCAGGTCACCGTCCCCATCGAGGTCTGCATAGGCCATGCCGTTGGAGAAGGAAGGGAGGTCCCAGCCCCATTCACGGGTCATGTCGCTGAAGCTCAGGTCACCGTTGTTGCGGAAAATATAGTTGCTGGTCTTTACGGGAGGCTGGCGCAGCAGGAGGTCGTCGGGTGTGGCGTCGCCCTTGGATTCGCGGTAGGCGATGTAGTCGTTGTCGGTGATGTCTTTGGGAAGGCCGTTGGTGACCATGAGGTCGCGCCATCCGTCCTGGTTGAGGTCAGCCAGCAGCGGAGCCCAGCTCCAGTCTGTGTAGGCGACCCCCGAGAGGAATGCGACCTCGGAGAAGGCGGGATGCCCGAGGCTGTCTCCCGGGAGGGGCCGCGGTCCCCGGTTGAGCTGGAGGGTGTTGCGGACCGTCTGGTACTGGAAGCCGTAGCGCCTGGTATATTGGTACCAGTTGTAATCGATGGGGTTCATCATCATCTTGAACCGCGGGTTGTCCTCTGCGGCCATGTCGGTTTCGATGATATCGACGAGACCGTCGTTGTCGATGTCGGCGGCGTCGTTGCCCATGGCGTTGAGGCTGCCCTTGCGGAAATACTCGTTGACCCGGTTGGTGAAAGTGCCGTCACGGTTGTTCACGTACAGGATGTCGCCGGTGAGGTAGTCGTTGCTGACGAGGATGTCCTTCCATCCGTCGTCGTCTATGTCGAGCACCTGCACGCCGAGGCCGTAGCCCTCCCATGTGATGCCGGCCTGTCGGGAGACATCGGTGTAGTAGGCGTGCTGTCGGACGGGGTCCCAGTCGTTCCGGTAGAGTCGGTCGGTATTGGGTGCCGAGCCATCGGAGAGGATCGGGCGGAAGGTGTTTGGCTTCTCCTGTCCGAGCTGGTTGACCAGGAGGTATAGGTCGAGGTCGCCGTCTCGGTCGTAGTCGAAGAAGGCGGCCATCTGGGTGTTCGTCGTATCGTCGATGCCGTAGTCGGCGGCCATATCTGCGAAGCGGGGGATGCCGGTCGCCGGGTCGACGCCGAGGTTGACATAGAGGAGGTTGCGCCGCAGGTCGGCTACCTGCCAGGTGCCGGCGCAGACGTAGATGTCCTGGAGTCCGTCGTTGTTGATGTCGACGACGGCCACGCCGCGGCTCCATCGACCCTTGCCCTCAACGCCGGCTGTTGTGGTAACGTCGCGGAAGCGCAGGCCGCCCTCGTTGAGGTAGAGGGCGTTGGGACCCATGCTGGCGGTGAAGTAGATGTCGGAGCGGCCGTCGTTGTTGAAGTCGCCGATGCCCACGCCGCCACCGTTGTAGAGGTACTCGTAGGTGAGTATGTTGACGGACCGATCCTCGCGGATGGTATTGGCGAAGGTGATGCCCGTCTCCTCCGGCTTCCGTTCGCGGAACAAGGGCGGGGTGCTGCAGGCGGATAGGAGGCAGAGGGCTGCCGCCAGCCGAAAGATGACTGACATGGTACCGGTTTGTACACGAAAGGTACGAAGCCGCCCCACTCGTATCCGGATGGAAAGCATATTTCAAATTTGCCATACTCTTTTTTGAGAACGATGAACGGGTTTTATGATGAGCGGCAGGGATTGGTTAATTTTCCAGCAGAATCTGAGTCATGAAGAGGATGTCGGCTTGCCTGATAGCAACCTTGCTGCTCGCGTCGGGGATATTCGGACAGGAGGGGGTACATCCCTCCGAGGAGGGCATATTGACTCTGTTGACGCAGTATTTTGGGGAAGTGCCCTCGAGCACGCCCGGGCGTGTGGGACAACGGAGTTTCCGCATCGCTTCGGACACCTTGTACATTGTCACGGACGACCCTCAGGACCTCTTGACGGGTTCTCCTTACCGTACGGAGCACCGCATCCCGCTGAAAGGCATTGGGGAGGTGAGGACGATACGGGGCAAGGGCGTGGACGGGCGTCAGGGTCTGGCATTGGAGTTCATACCGCGCTCGAACCTGGAGAGGCATAAGCGGGCGGAAGACAGGCGTCTCTCTTCCTCTTCAAAAGTGGAAGACATGGAAACCGTCCGCAGTGGAGACGTAGGACAACGGATCGCCGGACGGGCTCCCGGGGTGATGGTCTCCGGCGACAACAGTCCGGGAGGCGGGTCGCGCATGCGGATTCGAGGTCCTGCCTCGCTCAACTCATCGGGCACACCGCTATATCTGGTGGACGAAGTGCCCGTGAGCAACCTCAATGCCATCAATCCGGACGACATCGTGTCGGTCGAGGTCCTGAAAGACGCATCGGCGACAGCCCTCTACGGGGTGAGAGGTGCGAACGGAGTGGTGAAGGTGACCACGCGCAAGGGTGACGGCAAGGGCAGCATCCCCGGTGCATTGGAAAGGGGCGAGGAGTTGACGTACAGCCTTTGGGTATTCGGGGAGGTCGCCCGGAGGCTGCACCGCTCCGGAGATGCGGCAAGACTCGCGGATTTACTGGAATATAGGGCCACCCGGGGCTTGGAGATGCGTTGATGCACTACGCCCTTCTCTGTCGATGAAACTTCTGTGCCCTCATGCAGTTGGGCCTCGAACACGTAGACCTGCATGTCATGTCCTATCGAGTGCCAAAGGACCATCCGATGTAGTTCATAATAATAACATTGGGGTCAGGAATTTCCGTCAGAGAAAGGACAGGTGATTTTTGGCTATCCCAGGATGTGAGAAAATGGCAATCCTTGACATAGACTGGTTGACATTATCGGTTGCAAGAATGATTTTTGCATGTACGTCAGGCACTTCGCATACCATAGCTCAGGTTCGAAGAAGGAAACGAGTCGCCGGCATGTACCATATTCCCCAACCGCCCCAATGATGAACAAGACACTGTCCATCGTCATCCCGGTCTACAATGAGGAAAGGACCATACATCTCATACTGGACAAGGTCAGGGATGTCGAACTCATCGAAGGGATCGGCAAGGAAGTCGTCGTGGTAAACGACTGCTCCACGGATAAGACACTGGATAGCCTGAACAGGTACATGGCCGCCAACCCCGGCATGCCCATCAAGCTCTTCAGCCATGAGAAGAACCAGGGAAAGGGCGCTGCACTCCACACAGGCATCGCTAGCGCCACGGGAGATTTCGTTGTCATACAGGACGCCGACCTCGAATATGACCCAAGGGAGTACAACATATTGCTCAAGCCCATCGTGGAGGGTTTTGCAGACGTAGTCTTCGGTTCCCGTTTCATGGGTGGCAAGCCGCACCGGGTGCTCTTCTTCTTCCATACCATTGGAAACCAGCTCCTGACGACAATGTCCAACATGTTGACGGGTATCAACCTCACCGACATGGAGACCTGCTATAAACTCTTCAAACGAGAGGTCATCCAATCCCTCAAACTTCGGGAGAAACGCTTCGGCTTTGAACCCGAAGTGACCGCCAAAGTGAGCAGGGTGCCCGGTATACGGATATACGAGGTCGGCATCTCCTATTACGGACGCACATACGCAGAAGGCAAGAAAATCAATTGGAAGGACGGTTTCAGGGCCATCTATTGTATCATCAAGTATAATTTGACTCATCCATGATTACATTTATCGAGAATGATACTGCAGGCGGCGAGACCCTCGAAGCCATTTCCAATGCGCACAGCTTCAACCGATGGATGTACGAGACCATACGTCCATTCCTGGCAAGCCCGGTAATCGAGATAGGCAGCGGCATCGGGAACATCTCCGAACTTCTACTGCATGATGACTTAACGGTGCAACTGACGGATATTCGCACCGGTTATTGCAAAAGGCTGGAGGAACGGTTTTCAAATGCCTCCAACCTGATGGCGATTGAGAAGATGGACCTTGTCGACCCTGATTTCGAGAGCAGGCACAGCGCAGACCTCGAGACGTATCGGAGCGCCTTTGCGCTAAACGTTGTCGAGCACATAGAGGATGACCGGCTGGCGCTTCGGAACTGTCATAAACTCCTTCAGAAAGGAGGCAGGATGATCGTCCTGGTTCCCTCCTACCCTTCTCTGTACAATCGCTTCGACGTGGCACTCGGCCACTACCGGAGGTATACGCTATCTTCCCTGAGTTCCGTTTTTAAGGATGCCGGCTTCAGGATCGTCCACAAGCAGTATTTCAACCTGGCAGGCATACCCGGATGGTTCCTGAATGGGAAAATCCTCGGGAAGGAAATCATCCCTGCCGGTCAGATGAAGTTATTCGACCGGTTCGTGCCGATTTTCAAACTCTTGGACAGCGTTGTGATGCATTCCGCGGGACTGTCCACGATAGTGGTTGGTGAGAAGATTTGATTCCCTCCGGATTCACCCACCATCCCTCATCCATCCCCCAAGCCCCCGGGTCGATGTCGAATGGGCAGGTCATGCCCATGACGGCCCGGACGGCTACTGCAGTACCCTGAATTCCCTTGGCAGACATAACGTATATGCCTTCATCGAGGCATAAATGGGGGCTGATTTCATGCATTTTAAGGGTAGTCTGCCTGTTCGCCGAATTTTCCTGCGCCTACCCCCCGGCATTTTTCCTCATTTTTTTGTTAAAATATAGGAACGGCATAGTTTCACATTTCCTATTGTATCATTTCAAACCAAACCCCCATTTATGACCAGACGATTTCAAGCCATGAGGGCGGCCGGGCTGTTGGCACTGACAGCCTGCCTGACCCTTCTCACGGGGAGTCTGCAAGCGCAGACGACTGTGAGTGGAAAGGTGACGGACGCCGACACCCGGGGTCCGATCGCAGGTGCGACCGTGACCGTCAAGGGTACGGCGAACGCCGTCGCCACCGACGAGCAGGGCAATTTCAAGCTGACCCTGGCCGGAGGCCAGTCGGTGCTGGTGGTGACCAGCAACGGCTACCTGAGCCGTGAGGTGAACGCAGCCTCGGGCACGGTGAACGTGTTCCGCTCCGTGAACGCGGCCGACCCGATTC
>RGVM01000460.1 GCA_010027295.1 Chitinophagia bacterium | reverse complement strand
GCACCCAGGACCAGGTCGACGCCCGGTATCTTGGCAATCTCCTCCGCCTTGAGCTGTGCGTAGCAGCCGGTGACCACGATGGTCGAGGCGGGTGACCGTCGCTGGATGCGTCGCACGATCTGCCGGCATTCACGGTCGGCGTTCTCCGTCACCGAACAGGTATTGATCACGTACACATCGGCCTCCTCTTCGAAATCCCGCTTTTGAAAGCCTTCCTTCTCCATCATGCGGGAAAGGGCGGATGTCTCGGAGAAGTTGAGTTTGCATCCCAGCGTGTGGAATGCCACGGACCTGGCGGCTTTGAGTGTCTCGGTCATCGGGAGTGCGAATTTACAGGATAGTATGCGTGTCTGCCGTCCGTTTAGTCGAATGGATAAACCACAATCGACTATATTTGTTCTACAAATACCCTTTTTCCCTTCATGCCGCCCTTTCTCCATTGGCCGCTCCGCGTCCTGTACTCGGCCTATGCCCTGGCATGGTTCGTCCTTTTCATGCTCCTGCTGGCACCTGTCATCTTCCTTTGCGCCTGTTTCGGCAGGCTGCGGGGAGGCAACATGATTCAGCGAGTCCTGCGGCTCTGGTCGGGCGTCTGGTTCTTTCTGGTGGGCATCCGGCATCGGAACATCTACCGCTTCCGGCCCGACCCGCGCAGTCACTACATCTTCGTGCTCAACCACATCTCCTACATAGACGTCGCCATGGCGGTGGATTCCATCCGGCAGCCCTTCCGCGCACTGGGAAAGATGGAGGTCAAGTCGATCCCGGTCTTCGGATGGATCTACCGGATCTTCGTGATCATGGTAGACAGAAAGGACCCGGCTGACAGGGCGCGGAGCCTTGTCGACATGCGTCATTTTCTCGACAAGGGCGTCTCCATCCTCATCTTCCCCGAGGGCACGTTCAACGAAACGGGCAATCCATTGAAACCCTTCTACGACGGGGCTTTCCGTATCGCCATCGAGACATCGACACCCATCGTGCCGGTCGTCCTCCTTGATCCTTGGGATCGCATGCACCACCTCCACTTCCTCTCGCTCACACCAGGGCCATCGCGCGCCGTTTTCCTGGACCCTGTACCGGTCGATGGCCTCACGCTGCAGGACCTTCCGGTTCTCAAGGAGCGCGTGTTCCGCATCATGGAGACTTGTCTCCTGGAAAAGGCATCCTTTCCCCAATGACGATCCACGCCGAGGTCATCATACCGCTGGCCGTTCCGAAGACCTTCACCTACTCGGTGCCGGAGGATATGCGGGACAGGCTGTTGCCCGGCTGCCGT
This sequence comes from Chitinophagia bacterium, assembly GCA_010027295.1. Taxonomy (GTDB): domain Bacteria; phylum Bacteroidota; class Bacteroidia; order Chitinophagales; family Chitinophagaceae; genus Pollutibacter. The sequence goes on along the minus strand of RGVM01000460.1, from coordinate 1,361 downwards.
GTGGAGGTCGAGTTCGGAGGCGCCAAGCGCTATGCGGGCATCGTATCGTCCATCACCGAGGGAGGCGCCCTGGCCTTCGAACCGAAGCCGATCCTCAACCTCCTCGACGTGGAGCCTGTCGTGCATGCGGAGCAACTCGACCTATGGATGTGGATCTCGGGATACTACCTCTGCAGTCAGGGAGAGGTCATGGCCGCTGCCCTTCCCGCGCACTTCAAGCTCAGCAGTGAGACGATTCTGATCTACAACGAGGAGTACGGCGACGACTTCACCCATCTCGACGGGGAAGAATACCTCGTAGCGGAGGGACTGCACCTGCGGGGCGAGCTGCGGCTGGAGGAGGTGCAGGACATACTGGACATCTCGCATGTCTACCCGGTCGTGAAGCGTCTCATCGAGAAGAGGGTGTGCATCGCCTGGGAGTCGCTCAAGGAGAGGTATACCCCCAAGAAGGAGACATTCGTGCGTCTGCACGAGCGGTATGCCTCGGAGGAGGCGCTGGAAGGACTTCTCAACGGCTGGGAGGCCCGGGCTCCCAAACAGCTGGAACTGCTGATGGCATACCTGCACCTGGCCCGGTCGGAGGGGGAGGTTCGTCAGTCGGATCTGCTCAAGAAGTCGGGAGCCGGCGCCGACAGGCTGAGGGCCCTGGCCGACAGGGGTATCCTGATGCTCGAGAAGCGCTCGGTGGACAGGATACGCCCCATGCCCCGGGAGGTGCGCATTGACTTCGAACTCTCCGAAAAGCAATCGCTGGCCCTGGAAGCCGTCAGGACGGCGCTATCCGAAAAGTCAGTTTGCCTGCTGCATGGTGTCACTTCGAGCGGTAAGACACTGTTGTACATCCAGCTGATGAATGACTGTCTGAAGACGGGCCGGCAGGTTCTCTTCCTGCTTCCGGAGATCGCCCTGACGGCCCAGGTCATCCGCAGACTACAGCATCATTTCGGCGGTTATATCTCCGTATATCATTCGAAATTCAGCTCCAACGAGCGGGTCGAGATATGGAACAAGGTCCGTTCCGGCGAGACGCGGATCCTGCTCGGCGCGCGTTCAGCCCTATTCCTGCCATTCTGCGACCTGGGTCTGGTCATCGTCGACGAGGAGCATGACCCGTCCTACAAGCAGCAGGACCCAGCGCCCCGCTACCATGCGCGGGACACGGCTATCCACTACGCTTCGCGTCTTGGCGCGAAAGTGCTGCTGGGCAGCGCAACCCCCTCCCTGGAATCCTATCGCAACGCCGTCACCGGCAAGTACGGTCTGGTGACCATGGACGAGCGCTTCGGCGGTATCGAGATGCCCGAGGAGTCGGATTGAACTCCCGTCACGGCCGCCACGGACTGCGTGAACGGCGTCAC
>RGVM01000459.1 GCA_010027295.1 Chitinophagia bacterium | reverse complement strand
GCAGGTCGACTTCAAGGCCATCTTCAGCAAGCTCGCCGCCTATGATTACAAGGGATGGGCCGTGCTGGAATGGGAATGCGCCCTGAAGCATCCCGAAGTCGGGGCTGCCGAGGGGGCCGTCTTCATTCGCGACCATATCATCCGGGTGACCGAGAAGGCCTTCGATGATTTCGCGGGCACCGGCAGCGACGAGGCCTTCAACCGGAAAGTGCTTGGATTGGACAGATAGAAGGAAGAGATTTGCAATAACAAAAAATCATACCCGGACGATGAAAAAGACATGGATCACGATGATGGCTCTCGGGGTCTTCGCCTGTTCCGCCCCCGTCGAGGAGCAGAAGAAGCCCATCAGCACGAATGAGGAGAATGTGAATACGCAAATCGGAGGCGACACGTCTGCGAAAACCCCTCCCGTCGTCGCGACGACAGACGCACCCAAAGCCGAGGAAAAGAAGGCAGCCCCCGCCGGCAAGAACGGTGCCGCCCTGATCGAAGGCTCCGACTGTCGCACCTGTCATAAGAACGATGCGAAGCTGATCGGTCCATCCTACAAGGATGTCGCCCAGAAATACCCCAACACCCCCGAGAACGTCAAGATGCTGGCTGAGAAGGTCATCCAGGGCGGTCAGGGCAACTGGGGCGAGATTCCCATGACCCCGCATCCCAACATCAGTCAGGCAGATGCCGAGGCCATGGTGTCATACATCCTCACGCTGAAATAACCCCCCATGACAACCCTTAACAACCTCCTCATCCACGTTTCCCTCATCGCCCTGCCGCTGGGGCTGCTCAAAGGCCCCGGTGACGGGACTGGCGCGCCGGCCTCCCCGGTCGACGCCAGAAAGGGAAAGTGGATCCAGCTCTTCGACGGCAAGACCAAGCAAGGCTGGCATGTATTCCGCAACCGGACCGACGGCTCCAACTGGAAGGTCGTGGACGGCACGCTGATGTACGACCCGGACGAGAAGAAGGACGGCAAGCGCGTCGGAGGCGGTGACCTCGTCACCGACCAGGCCTACGAGAACTTCCACTTCAGCGTGGAGTGGAAAGTGGCCCCCAAGGCAAACAGTGGCATCATCTTCCTGCTGCAGGACGACGCCAAGTACGAGCATACCTGGCATACGGGCCCGGAAATGCAGGTGCTGGACAACGACGGGCACCCCGACGCCAAGATACCGACCCATCGGGCCGGGAACCTGTACGACATGATTGCCGGACCCGATGCCCCCGTCAAGCCAGCGGGCGAATGGAACCGCGCCGAGATCATCCTGAACAAGGGCCGCCTCGAACTCAAGATGAACGGGACGACCGTCGTCACCACCACCATGTGGGATGAGGCATGGAAGAACATGGTGGCCAAGAGCAAGTTCAAGACCAAGCCCGACTTCGCCGTCTTCCATTCCGGCCATATCGCCCTGCAGGACCATGGCGACAGGGTCTGGTTCCGCGACATCAAGATCCGGAAGCTCTGATCCATCCACACATCCATCGGGGGTTCCGCCATCCCCGTTCAACCAAAAGACCGCAGAATCCTGCGGTCTTTTCTTTTGTTTCCCACATCGGCCCCGTACATTTAACGGGTACTAACAACCTCAGCCATCATGAACGCACAGACCTCCCTTCCCATGAGAAAAATCAGAATTGTCCTGATCACCGCCCTGGTATCGGCGACGGTGACGGGCATCGTATCGTGGATGCAGCCGGCCCCGCAGCCCCGCATCCTCGTGTTCTCCAAGACGGCCGGCTTCCGGCACGCCTCCATCCCCGCGGGCATCGCCGCCATCCGAAAGCTCGGAGCCGAGAACGGATTCGCCGTCGATACCACCGAGAACGCGGCGTATTTCCAGGAGGACTCGCTGAAGCGATACAGCGCGGTGGTATTCCTGAATGCGACAGGGGATGTGCTGAATGCCTACCAGCAGGCCGAGTTCGAGCGGTACATCCAGGCCGGCGGCGGCTATATGGGCATCCATGCCGCGGCCGACTGCGAATACGGGTGGCCCTGGTACGGAAAACTCGTGGGTGGCTATTTCAAGAGCCATCCCAGGATACAGCCCGCCCGGCTGCAGGTGGTCGACAGGAGCCATGCTAGCACGAAGCACCTGCCGGAGGTATGGGAGCGTTCGGACGAGTGGTACAATTTTCGGAAGGCACCCGATGCAAAGGACGTGACGATTCTGATCCGCATCGATGAGAAGTCGTACCAGGGAGGTGAAAACGGCGGCGACCACCCGATGGCATGGTACCATTCCTACGACGGAGGCCGCGCCTACTATACCGAGTTCGGCCATACCGATGAGTCCTATGCAGACCCCCTCTACCTGAAGCATATCCTCGGAGGCATCCAGTACGCCATCGGCGAGAACCGGCCCCTGGACTACAAGAAGGCCCGCTCGATGCGCGTGCCCGACGAGGACCGTTTCTCGAAGAACATGCTCGTGAGCGGTGTCTTCGACGAGCCTACCGAGATGGCCATCCTGCCCAACCTCGATATCATCGTCGTGCAGCGGAAAGGCGGTATCCTCCGCTATGACGCAAAGACGAAAAAGATCGCCGAAGCCGGCAACCTGCTGGTCTATCACAAGGCCAGTGTGAAGGGTGTCAATGCGGAAGAAGGATTGATGGGCATCGCCGCCGACC
>RGVM01000458.1 GCA_010027295.1 Chitinophagia bacterium | reverse complement strand
AAGACATCCGGTACTGCATCGAGGTCACGGTCATGTCGAAGGCTGAGTTCCTGACCCGTGTTCCGGGTACTGGAAAGGCCAACCCGTTGCAGATCTACGACGGCAACGTGGCGAAGAAGGTCAAGTTCGCCAACGAGACGTTCCAGTTGTTCCAGGATTCGATCAAGGAGGACATCGCCTTTGCAACGGACTCCATCCAGGAGGCCATACCGGGCAGCTTTGTGGTGGGGTTGGCAAGCGGTGGCGACCTGACCTCTGCGGCCCGCTCGGCGGTCGAGATGGCCGGGTATTCCGTCGTCAGCACCCTGGACAAGGTCCAGGTCATCCGAAACACGGTGGTGAACGCCTTGGAGCAAGCCGTGTCGTCGTCGAGGAGGTGGATTGAATTCGACAAGCTGGAGCCGCTCGAGCGGGCCCAGGAGCTTCGGGCCGCCGTCAATGACATCGGCAACTTCCTTGGCAGCATGCAGGTCCGCCTTTGGACGATTAACAATTCCCTGAGGGAGTACGACGACAAGAAGCGCGCCGTCCGGGCGCTGGAGGCGCAGGGCGACCGGCTGCTTGCCGAGCGCATGGTCTTCCGGCAGCGCGCGGCGGCGATGGTGCAGGGATACCGAACCCGAGACGCCGCGTTTCGCTTGTTCAGGAACGAGAGGCTGGAGCGGTACAAGGCCTTGTTTGACCTGGCCGCGCGCTATGCGTTGCTGGCGGCGAACGCCTATGACTACGAGACGGGCCTCCTAGGCACCTCGGCGGGCAGGAGCTTCAAGTCCCGGATCATTGCGTCGCGGGCATTGGGGGTCGTTGCGGACGGGGAGCCCCAGTTTGCAGGCAGCAACACGGGTGACCCCGGCTTGTCGAGCGCGCTGGCGGAGATGAAGGCGGATTGGAATGTGCTGAAGACCAGGCTGGGATTCAATCGTCCGGACGCCTACTCAACCACGGTGTCGGTGCGGACGGAAAAGCAACGGATCCTCCCTGGCGTCGATGGGGACACCCAGTGGCGGGACTACCTGAATGCGGCCCGCATGGGGAACATCCTTGAGGACTCGGACGTGCGGCGGCTCTGCATGCAGGCCGACCCTGGGGATGGGCTGCCTGTCCCGGGGCTTGTGATCACGTTTAGCACGACCATCGCGGAGGGCTTGAACCTGTTTGGATTGCCTCTTGCGGGTGGCGACCACAGCTATAGCCCAAGTTCCTTTGCCACCAAGATCGGCGGCGTGGGCGTGGCGTTTCCGGGGTATCTTGGCATGTCCGATCCCCCGGCGAACGACGGCGGCGACGGGGTTTCCCCGGCCGATCCGCCTGCATGGTTCCTGAGCAAGGATGGACTCGCCGCGACCCCGTATGTCTATCTTATCCCCGTTGGCGTGGACTCCATGCGCAGCCCGCCCTTGGGCGACAGAAGCGAGATACGCTCTTGGAACGTCTCGGACCTCGCCATCCCGATGCCCTTCAACATCGGCGCGTCGGACTTCGACAAGAAGAAGCTCTATCTTTCGGGCGACTCGCTGACGGAGCCCCTGTTCAACATCCGCAAGCACGGCGCGTTCAGGCCGGTGGCGGATGCCAGCAAGTTTGAGCTGGTCTTCTACAGCGACTCGTTGCCGCGGACCGAGTTCATCAACAACCGCCTCGTGGGCCGGTCTGTTTGGAACAGCCAGTGGAAGTTGGTCATACCTGGCCGTACCTTGCTCAATGACCCGAACAAGGGCCTTGACCGCTTCATCCGGACGGTTTCGGACATCCAGTTGAACTTCACGACCTACTCCTACTCCGGCAACTAAGGGACCCAACATGCGAAACATCGATAGCTTGAAGGGCTTGCGAGGGGCGGTGGTGGCCATTGTCGTGGCGTCGGCAGCCATGTTGGCCCTCCATGCGTTCCCGCCTGCCCTGCATCAAGAGGTTTTCGGCACCATCCGTGACGAGCGTGGAAACCCCTTCAGCCTGGCAGGTGCCGAGGTGTTGATGGATATCGGCGGGGCGACGGTAGCCAAGGCCTCCGTGACGCCCACTCCGGTCAACGGGGCCAATTACCAGCTTATCATCCCGTTGGACACGGGATCCACCGGGGACAAGTACCATCCCTCCGCGTTGTTTCCGGCCGTTGGCTTCCGGCTCAAGGTCCGCGCGGGCGTCGCCACCTATCTTCCCATGGAGATGACCGGTGCTGCGTCCCTGATGACCCGGGCCGGTGCCGTTGCCCGCACGGACCTCACGTTGGGCGTGGACTCGGATGGGGACGGCCTCCCCGACGCCTGGGAACGAGACCTGATGGCCGCCATGGGGTGGCGCAAGGCCTTGTCCGAAATCCGGCCTGGGGACGATGCCGATGGCGATGGGCTGAGCAACCTCAACGAATACTTGGCTGGCACCTATGCGTTCGACCCCGCCGACGGGTTCACGATGACCATTAAGGGGACGAAGGACGGAGGTGCAGGCCTTGAGTTCACGGCGGTTCGCGGGCGCACCTACATCGTGCAGGGCTCGGCCGACTTCAAGACATGGTCCTCGCTGCCATTTGTCTTGCAGACCGATCCCGCGGGGGCGAGCCCGCGCAAGAACTTTTCCGTCGGCAGCGGTCGAACACGGCTCGTTCGGATCTGGACTCGTCCAAGTGCTGCCGACGCGCCCGCTACCGGTGGCGAGACATCCTACAAGTTC
>RGVM01000457.1 GCA_010027295.1 Chitinophagia bacterium | reverse complement strand
GCGACCCGACCCAGACGAAAGTGAGGGAGCCGATGAGTCCCCAGACGGCGGGGTAGCGACGGAGATGCCGAAGGGAGCCGAAGGGGTTGGCGCGTTTCCAGGAGAAGGGCCTGCGCCGGGAGGGGTCCAGCGATTCGGGCAGCAGGAAGTACCCATACAGCCAGTTGAGGAGGGCAAGGGCGGCGGACGCCATGAACGGCACGCGCGTCCCGTACTGTCCGAGTATACCGCCGGCGACGGGACCGATGATGAAGCCCAGCCCGAACATCGCACCGATGAGACCGAAATGCTGGGCGCGCTTGTCGGGTGGACTGACATCGGCCACATAGGCGGAGGCGGTGGTGAAGCTGGCACCGGTGATGCCGGCGAACACACGGCCCAGGAAAAGCCATCCGATGGTAGGGGCGAAGGCGAGCAGGATGTAGTCGAGCCCGAAGCCGAAGAGCGAGAAGAGGAGTACGGGCCGCCTTCCGTATCGGTCGCTCAGATTGCCGAGCACCGGCGCACAGAGGAACTGCATCACCGCATAGGAGAACATCAGCCAGCCGCCGTAGGAGGACGCTGTGGAAATGTCGGCATCGACAAGTTCCCGGATCAGGTTCGGCAGCACGGGTATGATGATGCCGAGGCCTATGACGTCGACCAGCACGGTGACGAGGATGAAGCCCATCGCGGCACGGCTGCGGGTCTCTTGCATGTGCGGGGGATGGAGGTCAGGCGTCGATGGTGTCGTACACGACGACTCTGGACCAGAGATGGGAGCAGGTGGCCACGAATTCGAGATGGATAGGGTCCTGCTGGTAGGCGGCCTCGTCCTCCGCACTGTCGAATGTGGTGAACCAGGAGAGTGAGTAGCTCCCATCGATCACATCGCGATGCGTCCCCGCCGGACGGCCTATATGATGGCTGAGGATAGTGCCGACACGGCTCAACCGCTGCAGGCCCTCTTTCAAACTGTCGAGATCGGCCTGGCTGTCGGGGTCCTTCAGCCAGAAGAACACATGGTGAATGAACATGGGCGTTGATTGTAAGGGGGATGAAGATACGCAACGCAGCCCAGATAGGTGAGTCTACGCATCGAACCTGTGCGATGTAGGGCTCATCGCATCGACTTGAGCCAGTCGCGTATACCCTCGGAAACCTTTTGCGCAACAGCCCGATGAAACTTCCTGTCAAGGATCCTGCGTTCGTCGTCAGCATGGCTCAGGAAAGCGACCTCCACCAGACAGTTGGGATATTCGGTGGGGCCGCTCAGCGCGAAGTTGAAATGCCCGACATTGCCGTATTCCTTCAGACCGAGCTGGAGCATGCGGTTGAGTATGGATTGTGAAAGTGGCCTGAAACCGATATGTCGGTAGAACGTGCTGGTACCCCGCACCGTGTCGAGCGAGGAGGAGTTGAGATGGAGGCTGACCAACAGGTCGGGCTCCGCCTCACGGAGCATAAGTGCCCTGTCGACCATTTCGATCGTGGTGTCGATACGGCGCGTCATGAATACATCGCGACATCCCATTCGGCGCAACTGACGCTCCAGCTCCAGGGCCATCAAGAGGGTGTAGTCCTTTTCCAGCACACCCGTCATCTTGCCGGCGGCACCCGTGTTGGTGCCTCCATGGCCGGCATCCACGGCGATGCGCATCCGTCGGAGGTCCAGGGCCTCGGGCGGTCGCCTCACCATGACGACCAGCCTCGTGCCAATGCTGTCGTAATATACCCGGTGTCCCCAGTGGGCATCATGGCTGAGGTCGATGTGCACCCTCAGGACGTCGTCCTCCAAAGCCTCGTACCAGGTGTTCCGAATCTCCCTGGCCGACTGCAGCTGCGTCATCCAGTTGGTGTTCGGGATCACCCCGAAGATATCCACCGTCAACCGGGCAGGTCCGATCTCCATGAGGCTCCTGTAGGGCAGCCGCTCGGGAAGCGCAATGGTCACATAATCATGCGACTCGTCGCCGAAGACCTTGCCGCTTCCGCTCAAGCGGTAGGCCGGTACGGTTCCCTCCACGAAACGCAGGCCCTGCTTGGGCATGAACGCCCGGTGACGTTGCGACAGCTGCACGATGTAATCCCCGGCAAGACTGTCAACAACCCTTACAAGTACTTGAGAATCAAGGTATCCGATCTTTGCCCCACCCAGCCGGTCATCCCCGGGTCCATATTCCATATAGGGAAGCTTCCCGAAGGTGCGCGCGAGGCGACCCGAAGAAACAGCCTGCTGGGTAAACGCGGAAAGACCCATAAGCAGGCAGATCAACCACCCGGACAACCGGACCACCTGCCGCCATCGAGACCCACCGGAGATGGCATCATACTGCAGAAATCGTATCTTCATACCCAAATATAAGGTATGCGTTGAAGCGTGCCGGTTGATGCCGAAACACAGTAATACCCGAACTTTTTCCAGCGTACAGCCATGAATTTTAAATATTTCCTGAACGGAACCCATTGGTTTGATGTCATATCCGTCTGGTGCATGCTGATCCCGATACTTGCATTGGTCTTCACCGGGAACTTCCGCAAATCCTATGGCAAGAGCCTGGCCCTTTCCCTGATAAGCCTATTCATCCTGGCACTCAGGGACAGCTGGCTGCTCTTCACAGCAAATATGACCATCAACGCATTGCTCAAGAATGCCTCGCTCACACTGCACTTCATCACTGCCGCATTCTTC
>RGVM01000456.1 GCA_010027295.1 Chitinophagia bacterium | reverse complement strand
AAGGATGGGAAAAAATGTGAACAGGATCGGCGTGCTCACGTCAGGCGGCGACTCGCCAGGCATGAATGCCTGCATCCGGGCCGTCGTGCGGACGGGCCTGTACCACGGCCTTGAGGTCTATGGCGTGGTCAGGGGATATGCGGGGATGATCGAGGACGACATCCATCCGATGGATTCGAAGAGTGTGGCCAACATTATCCAGCGGGGCGGGACGATCCTGAAGACCGCCCGTTCCAAGGAGTTCCGGACACCGGAGGGCCGTGCCAGGGCCTATGAAAACCTGGGAAAACGGGGCATCGACGGGCTGGTGGTGATCGGTGGTGACGGCTCCTTCAACGGCGCGCAGGTCTTCTCCAACGAGTACGACATTCCCTGCATCGGTGTTCCGGGCACCATCGACAAGGACATCGCTGGGACCGACTTCACGATTGGCTTCGACACGGCCGTCAACACGGCTGTGGAGGCCATCGACAAGATACGCGACACGGCCGACGCGCACGACAGGCTCTTCATCATCGAGGTAATGGGACGCGACGCTGGCTATATAGCGCTCCACAGCGGCATCAGTACCGGTGCGGAACACATCCTCATCCCGGAGCGGCGGACCGACATGGAGGCCCTTCTCCAGTCGCTGCAGGAAAAGGAGAAGCGACGCAAGCTGGTGAACCTCGTGGTGGTGGCAGAGGGCGACGATTTCGGCGGCGCCAACGAGGTGTCGAAGATCATCCGTGAGCGGCTGCCCAATACTGACACGAGGGTCGCGGTGCTTGGGCATATCCAGCGGGGCGGCTCACCCACCTGTCTGGACAGGGTGATCGCGAGCCGGATGGGCTACTCCGCCGTAGAATGCCTCCTGGAAGGCCGTCACAACGTGATGGTGGGCATCGTCAACAACCGCATGCATTATACCCCGCTCGACAAGGCCGTGAAGGCCAAGCAGCGGATCAGCGAGGACTGGCTGAGGATCGTCAAGATCCTTGCCAGCTGAGCAGCGACCGCGTGCCTTGCGCATACAACCGACACAGAACCCAGAACACAACTACAGAGATGAGCAGCAACATCGGCAAGTACCTGCATGAAGAAATGGATATGCGGGCTGGACTCGACCACAGGGAGCACCGCACCAAAATCGTGGCCACCGTAGGGCCGGCCTGTGACACCTACGACAAGCTGCTCGCTCTCGTGAGGGCCGGCGTGAACGTTTTCCGACTCAACTTCTCGCACGGCTCCCACGAGGACAAGGCCCGCATCATCGAGCACATCCGACGCATCAACGCCACCGAGCCCGTGAACATCGCCATCCTGGGCGATCTGCAAGGGCCGAAGCTCCGCGTAGGCGAGATCGAGGGGAACGCCCTCGAGGTCAAGGCCGGAGACATCCTGACCTTCACCAACGAGAAGGTGGTAGGCACACTAGAGAAGATATACGTCTCCTATCCCAACCTGGCGGGCGACGTCAAGCTGGGCAACACCATTATGATCGATGACGGCAAGATAGAGGTGGTGGTCGTCGATATCACCCGGGAGGGCGACGTGAAGGTGCAGGTTCGCATGGGCGGCATCCTGTCTTCCAAGAAGGGCATCAACCTGCCCGACACGAAGATCTCGCTGCCAGCCCTCACCGAGAAGGACCTCGCCGACCTGGAGTTCATCGTGGCGCAGAAGCTGGAATGGGTAGCCCTCTCCTTCGTGCGCAGCGTCAAGGACATCGTGATCATCAAGAGCAAGCTGCAGGAGCGCAACAGCAAGACCAAGGTCATCGCCAAGATAGAGAAGCCGGAGGCCCTGACCAACATCCGGGAGATCATCCTGGAGTCTGACGGCATCATGATCGCGCGGGGCGACCTGGGTGTGGAGCTCCCCGTGGAGCAGGTGCCGCTGATCCAGAAGCAGATCATACGTAAGTGCCTCCATAGGGCCAAGCCTGTCATTGTCGCCACGCAGATGATGGAGAGCATGATGGAGCGCACCAAGCCCAACCGGAGCGAGAGCACGGATGTGGCCAACGCGGTGCTGGAAGGGGCCGATGCGGTGATGCTGAGCGGCGAGACCGCCACAGGCAACCATCCCGCCCTGGTGGTCGAGACGATGAAGAAGATCATCCTCGAAGTGGAGCGCAACGAGTACCGCTTCAATCGCGAGGAAGACCTTAAACCCCTCCCCCACTCTCCGACCTTCCTAAGCGACGCCGTCTGCTACAATGCCTGCAAGCTGGCGGAGGACACAGAGGCCGAGGCGCTGATCGGCATGACCCAAAGCGGCTACACGGCCTTCATGCTCAGCAGCTACCGGCCCAAATCCATTCTCTACATCTTCACGAAAGAGCGCACCCTCGTCAACCAGCTCAGTCTGAGCTGGGGCGTCCGCGCCTTCTTCTATGAGGAGGAGGAGAGCATCGACGATATCGTGGCCGACCAGCTCACGATCCTCAAGCACCGCGGCTTCCTGAAGACGGGCGACGTCGTGGTGAACACAGGCAGCATCCCCGTGGAGCTCCACCTGCCGACGAACATGATCAAGGTCACGAAGGTCGACTGAGACAGCCTGACGGACGTCGGACCGGACATGCAACTACCCTGAATGACACTCCCTGCCTTCATCGTGGACGCGTTCGCCGAGGCCCCTTTCGGGGGCAACCCCGCGGCGGTCGTACCCCTGACGGAATGGCTGC
>RGVM01000455.1 GCA_010027295.1 Chitinophagia bacterium | reverse complement strand
AAGGACTTGGCCGGGATGACGAGGGCAACTACTTCAACATGACCTTGGGCGACCTCCGTTCGGCAGGTGTCGCCTGTTGGCTGCTCGGACATATACATGCACCCTCTCCCCAGCCGGGCTATGTCGGCAGCGACCTCTTCTTCATGCCGGGGACGCACACGCCCGAACATGTCAAACGGAAGACCGAAGGGTATGCATGGTACATAGAGGTCGACGAGGCATCCGCATTTCGATTTGAGCGGTACCGTTCCGGGGGCATCCTGTTCCAGAGGATGGAGAAACAGTTGTATTCTGATGCTGACATAGAGTTGCTCAGGCAAGCCCTCCATCAGCCAGAAGAGGCTGTCACAATTTTGGACCTTCGACTCGGGGGCCGCCTCTCAGAGGAAGAGATAGCCCGTGCGGTCCGACTCATCGAAGAACTAAAGGCCCGCTACCTGGATGTCTCATTGCATTCCGAGATGGAGAAAAGAATCGATGCCGCCCGCATTTCCGCTGAATTCGCAGATGGCACCTATCCTTTTCGGCTACTGTCCGGGCTCTCCGTCCATCCTGAGGATTCGCAGGCGCTGCAACTCGCCTACGACATCATCAAAACCATGAACCCATGAAGATCAAAAGTATCAGACTCCATCCCTTCGCCGGAATTACGGATCGGACCATCTTCTTCCATGACGGCCTCAACATGGTGCTGGCTGAGAACGAGTACGGCAAGTCAACGATCTTCAACGCCCTCGCTGCCGCACTTTTCATTCCGGAACGCCCCAGGAAGGGTTCCGAAGACCACAAGGCCATCGAGCGGTGCTACCCCCGCTCCGGTGGGACGGAAATCTGTGTCACACTGACTTTCGAGGCCGAGGGCGTCGGGCATAAACTACACAAGACCTGGAGTAGCCAGCCAAGGCTCTCCGTTATCCGCTTGCAGAGGGGCGCTACGGACCTGACTGGTGAAGCGGCAGAGGCTGAAATGGCCCGTCTGTTACAGCTGAACCGGGCTAGCTGGGAGAACATGCTATTCATTGAGCAGACATCCATTCATGAAACCATCGGGCGTTTGAAGCCGAGGATGGGTTCATTGGACACTGTCCAGTCATTCTTGAAGAATGCCGACCCCTTCGATCGTGAAGGATTTATAAGGGCTATAAGAGAGAGATTGAGAAGACACGAGTCGAGATGGGACAGCATCCTGCAGATGCCTGAAGGTGGACGCGGTGTCCAGAATCCCTGGGCCAGGGATGTTGGTTCCATCCTCGAGGCATGGTATGAGAAGGAGGGATTTCGGGAAAGGCAACAGGAGATCCTGAAGTCGGAAATACGCATCGAGGAACTCAATCGGCAGATTCAGGACATGACATCGCAGAAGGAACAACTTGACGATGTCATAGACAAGGGCGAACCCCTGCTCAAGGATGCGAATCGTTCACTTGCGATCTCTTCTGAAAAAAAGGAGCTCGAACGGAAAGCCAATGAACTCAAGGAGACGCATAAGCAATGGCTGGCAGCCGAGACTGCCCTACCCCTGAAGAGTCAGGATTTGCTTGTACTTCAGGAAGAGAAGACCGCACTGGAGAAAGAATTGCAGCATGCCAACAGGAGGGCGTCCGCGTCTGAGATGATTCGCAGGGATTCGGAAGTCAGGAAACTCGAGAATCGCATAGCCCAGCAGCAAGAAAAGTCATCGGCAATGGTGGAGGTTCCCGAGGCTGTCGTGAAAGAGGGTAACGCATCCGAGGCGGCCCATCGGGATGCGCTTCTGCGATTGGAAGCCCAGCAATTGAGGGCCACCTTCGAATCGAGTGCCGAGGTGCAGATCCAGGCCACTGTTTCGGGACAGGCGCCCCGTCTGGTCACTGTCCGTCCGGGCATGCCGGAAACCCTTACAAGCCCGGGCTCCATTGACATTTCCCATGGCATCCTGAGCATTCGGGTAGTGAGTGGCAATGAAGATATAGACAGCCTCGAGGCTGCCATCCTTCTGCATCAGCAGCGCATCCGAGAACGTTGTGCCGAGTATGGTGTGGAGGATATTGAAGGACTTAGGACGATGAGGACCCGTTTTCTGGAGGCCCGGAGTGAGTTGGACAGGCTTGAAAGAGACCTGAAGGGACAGCTCGGTGGGAAGTCCCTTGTTCAATGGCGGCAGGAGCTTGCCGATCTGGCCGCCATTCCTGCTACCCGCGAGATACAGACCATCCAGATCGAACTAAATGGCAGAACGCAGCGGATAGCCCGACTGGAAGTGGAGGTCTCCGGCTTGTCGCAGCATGTGCTTCGTTGGAAGCAAGAGCATGGCAACCCGGAGGATCTCTTGGATAAGGTGGCTGAACTTAGGACGGAGTGGAAGCGCCTCGACAAGGAGGCTTCTGAACTCTCGTCCCTTCCGGAAGGATACGATACGGCCGACCAGTTCATCGAGTCACTCCAGGCAAGCCGTCAGCGGCACACCAAACTGCAGGGTGACTTGAATGTATTGATGACGGAGAGGGCCAATCTCCAGGGGATGTTGTCCAAGTCGGAGTTCAGTGCGGAGGAGCTGGCCGAGCGCCAGCAAAACGCCGAGTCGAGGTATGCGCATCTGCTCCGGGAAGTGAAATCCCTGCACAGGATTCTGGATGTTCACGAAACCCTGGCCGCTGAGGCGACAGATCCATTCGCCAGTGTCGGGTCCAGGATCACC
>RGVM01000454.1 GCA_010027295.1 Chitinophagia bacterium | reverse complement strand
TGCAGGAGCATCACGAGCTGGCCCGTCTCGGCATGCTTCTCGAAGAACTCCTCCATCGAGCCCAGCCGGTACACGTTCTTCCAGCCGCCGCCTGCGAAGGGCTTCATATAGGCCGGGAAGCCGACATAGTCGAAGATGCCCTTCCAGTCGAGCGGGTACGCCAGGTTGCTGAACGACTCGTCGCTCGTGTCGTCGGGCAGGTCGCGAGACGGCAGGATGACGGTCTTCGGCACCGGCACGCCGATCTTGGTGGCCAGCGCGTTGTTGAAGAACTTCTCGTCGGCACTCCACCAGAAGGGGTTGTTGATGACGGCGGTCCCGCTGATGGCGGCGTTCTTCAGGAAGGCCCGGTAGAAGGGGACGTCCTGCGAGATGCGGTCCACGATCACGGCATAGCCGCTGTCGCCGCCCTGCATGACCTTGTCGATGCACACGGGCTCCGCCCGGATGCCCTCGACCCCCTTGTCGTTGATCCTTTGCACGAAGGCTTCAGGGAAGGAGCGCTCCTTGCCGTAGAGTATGCCGATCTTTTTCATGGAGTGTTGATTTATCCGGCGATGGGATGGCCGGGTACCTGTCGCGGGGCGACACATGCAAAAGTATTCCCTAACCCCCAATCGATGAAAAACCCTTGGCCGGCCGATCCGGGGCCTTGTGGACGTAGCGGTATTTGTGGTACCTTACAACCACATGCCGATGCGTGAATCGAAGACGGCGGGACCCGCCCCCGGAGTCAGAATGGAGGCATTGACCATCCGGTCGGAGCATCTCGACAGGGAGGTGTCGGCCGACCTCTACCTGCCTGCGCTTCCGGTGTCCCCATCCTCCCTCTCTCTGCTGCTGGTGAACGACGGTCAGGACCTGCCTGCCATGGGCTTCGGCTCCATCCTGGAGCGCCTCTACCGGCGCGAGGCCATCCGACCGATCCTCTGCGTCGGCATCCATGCGGGCATGGACCGTCGCAATGAATACGGAACCGCCGGCATCCCCGACCATCTGGGCAGGGGCGCCAAAGCTGCCCACTACACCGACTTCATCTTCGGGGAACTGCTCCCCGAGATCCGCCAGCGGATGGGCACCCTTCATTTCAGGGAAAAAGCCTTCTGCGGGTTCTCCCTCGGGGGACTCATGGCGCTCGACATCGTCTGGAACCACCCGCAGGAATTCCGTCACGTCGGTGTCTTCAGCGGCTCCCTCTGGTGGCGCTCCCGTGCCCTGGACGACGGATACGACGAGTCGAGGGACCGAATCATGCATGACCGCATCCGGACAGGCGAGGCGGCCCCCTGGCTCAGGTTCTTCCTGCAGGCCGGACTGCTGGACGAGACGGCCGACCGAAACGGCAACGGCGTCATCGACTCGGTCGATGATATGCGGGACCTCATCCTCGAACTCGAAGCGAAAGGATACACACATGGCAGGGACATCCATTACCTGGAACTGCCCGATGGACGCCATGACGTCCATACATGGGGTCGAGCCTTCCCCGAATTCCTGCGTTGGGCCTTCGGAGCCTGATGGGGAAACGAAGCCGCTGAAAGCCCGGAATCACTCGACCCGGAACGCCACCTCGGTGTTCTCCCAGCGGAGATAGACTTTCCCGCCCTCGATGGAATAGGTGAGGTTCTCGACCGGCTGTGCCGTCTTCTTCGAAGCCACTTTCACGCGCAGGACGTCCTCCTCCTGCTTGTAGCGGTAGGAGCCCCACTGGTTCCAGGTCTTGTTGAAGACGATGGTCCACTCGCTCTCGCCGGGGATGGCGAACAAACCGTACTTGCCCTTGGCCAGCGCCTGGCCTTCCACCTTCACATCGGAGTCGATTTCGAAGATGGTCGCCTCATTGGCGCCCGCCCTCCAGATCTTGCCGTAAGGTACCAGGTCGCCGTAGACCTTGCGGCCCTTGACGGCGGGGGAGCTGTAGTCGATGGTGATGGTGGCCTTACCTGCCTTTCCGGTGGCTTTTTGGGCCGGACTCGGACGGCTCTGCTTGTTGTCCTGAGCGCAGGAGAGGAGGCTCGAGGCCATGAGGCCCGTCATGAGCAGGAGGGTCGTTGTTTTCATGAGCTATGGTTTTTTTTGCTGAAGATGTTTTTACGGATGGGGGAGGGGCTGACCGACATACCCTGTTCCCATCACTATGCGAATATCCGCAATCTATCCCTGATGGGCAAGCAGGCGTCGGTACATCTGTACGGTGTTCTCCAAACCGAAGTAGAGCGCATCGCAGATGAGGGCGTGCCCGATGCTCACCTCGTCCAGCCAGGGGATGTTTTTCGACAGGAACCCCAGGTTCTCGAGACTGAGGTCGTGGCCGGCGTTCAGCCCGAGTCCGAGCCGCCGGGCCTCCTCCGCCGCCTCGACGAAGGGTTTCACAGCCGCGAGGCGATCGGCCGTATAGCCTTTGGCATAGGGCTCGGTGTAGAGCTCGATGCGGTCGGTGCCCGTCTCAGCCGCACCGGCCACCAATGCCGGGTCCGGATCGCAGAAGATGGACGTCCGGATGCCCGCTCCGCGGAATAGGGAGATCATTTCCCGGAGATAGTCGCGGTGGATGATGGTGTTCCAGCCATGGTCCGACGTCAGCTGCCCCTCGCTGTCGGGCACCAGCGTCACCTGCTCGGGTCGGACCTCCAGCACGAGGTCCACGAACCGCGGCTCCCGGCAGTTGCCCTCGATGTTGAACTCGGTGGTCACCACCT
>RGVM01000453.1 GCA_010027295.1 Chitinophagia bacterium | reverse complement strand
GGCCCACCCGGCAGCGGCAAAGGCACCCAGTCCGAGAAACTCATCGGCAAGTACGGCTTCAAGCACCTGTCGACCGGCGACCTGCTGCGCAGCGAGATCGCCCGCCAGACCCCGTTGGGCCTCGAGGCCAAAAGCCTCATGGACAAGGGCCAGCTCGTGCCCGACGAAGTCGTCATCGGCATGATCCGCAACGCCATCGACACCCATCGCGACGTACCGGGATTCCTGTTCGACGGATTCCCCCGGACGACGGCCCAGGCCGAGGCCCTCGACCGGCTGCTCGCCGAAAAGGGTGCCGGCATCGGAGCCCTCATTGCCCTCCATGTCCCCGACGAGGAACTCATATCCCGCCTGATGAACCGGGCCAAGACCTCCGGCAGGAGCGACGATGCCGACGAGGCCGTCCTCCGCAGACGACTCGATGTATATCGCCGCGACACGGTACCCGTGGCGGAACACTATCGCACACAGGACAAGGCCGTATCGCTCGAAGGCGTCGGCAGCATCGATGAGATCTTCGAGAAAATCACCTCCGCCATCGACGAACGTAGGCATTCTGCGTGATACGCATACGGAGAGGAGTCGCTCGCATATACGGTTCCATGGCATGCATTTAGAGAATATACTTGCATGTCCGCCATTCTCTTGCGTAATTCGGCATTGACCGACAGGCCTCCCGACCATGTCATCCGAACCGCACAGGCATCCGGTATGTTGTAGGTCGGGCGTCCGCTCGGATGTCAAATCCCCTGTTCCGCCATATGAGAAAGCTGGGTAATTACGTCTGTGGTGCCTGGATGGAAGGCGAAGCTGAAGGCCAGGTACTCACCGATGCCTGCACAGGCCAGCCCCTGGCTATGGCAAGCACTTCGGGCATCGACATGGGCGCTGCGGTCCGACATGCCCGCAGCAAGGGCAATCCCGCCCTGCGAAAGATGACCTTCCACGAACGCGGGCGGATGCTTCGGGCCCTCGCCCTCCACCTCACGGAACGGAAGGAACGCTACTACGCCGTGAGCCTCCACACCGGAGCGACGCGGGCTGACGGATGGATCGACATCGAAGGCGGCATCGGCAATCTCTTCTCCTATGCTTCCCTGCGCCGAAGACTACCCGACGAACCCTTCTGCACGGATGGGGACCCTCACCCGCTGGGACGCAACAGAACCTTCGCCGCCCAGCACCTGCTGATACCCAAGGAAGGCGTGGCCATCCATATCAACGCCTTCAACTTCCCCGTCTGGGGCATGCTCGAGAAATGCGCCGTCAACTGGCTCGCCGGCATGCCAGCCATCGTGAAGCCCGCCACGCTGACCTCCTACCTGACGGAAGCCGTGGTGCGTGACATCATCGACTCAGGAATCCTGCCGGAAGGCGCCCTGCAGCTCCTCTGTGGAAGTGCCGGAGACCT
The DNA here is from genome assembly GCA_010027295.1 of Chitinophagia bacterium. Taxonomy (GTDB): domain Bacteria; phylum Bacteroidota; class Bacteroidia; order Chitinophagales; family Chitinophagaceae; genus Pollutibacter. The sequence goes on along the minus strand of RGVM01000453.1, from coordinate 1,289 downwards.
CCTCGACCACGCAGGACCTCAGGATGTCGTCACCTTCACAGGCTCGGCCGTCACCGGTCAGCGGCTGCGGGCACACCCCGCACTAATCAACGGGAGCGTCCCCTTCAACATGGAGGCCGACTCGCTGAACTGCCTGGTGCTGGGAGAGGACGTCCGCCCCGGCAGTACCGACTGGGACCTCTTCGTCAAGGAGGTTCGGCGGGAGATGACGGCTAAGGCGGGACAGAAATGCACGGCCATCAGACGCGTCATGGTGCCGGAACCACTCATGGAAGAGGCCTGGAAGGCCATCGCATCCTCCCTTGAACGGACGACCATCGGCAACCCGCGTTCCGAGATGGTTCGGATGGGACCCCTGGCCGGACAGGTACAGCGGGAGGAGGTCCGTGGCCAGGTGCGCCGTCTCCTGGCGAGCACGAGCATTCTCCACGGCTCGCTCGACTCGGCCGAACTGCTGGACGCCGATTACGGCTCCGGAGCCTTCCTATGCCCGATCCTGCTGGGCTGCAATAAACCCTTCGATGCGAACGAGGTGCATGATGTCGAAGCCTTCGGACCCGTCTGCACCCTCATGCCCTATCATGGCACCGAGGAGGCCGTCGAACTGGCGAAGATGGGTAAGGGCTCCCTCTGCAGTAGCATAGTGACCTCTGACCGGAAGACGGCGTCGGCCTATGTGCTGGGCTCCGGCACCCACCATGGCCGCATCCTCATCCTCAACGAAGCCTGCGCCCGAGAGAGCACAGGACACGGGTCGCCGCTGCCGCTCCTGGTGCATGGTGGACCCGGGAGGGCGGGCGGTGGCGAGGAGATGGGCGGCCTCAGGGGCATCACCCCTTCGCGCAGCGTCCGCTGCGAGCAGTCACCGGCACGCCGCCAAGCAAGTCGCTAACGCTTGCCTTTTCCCTTGTGCGCAGTCCTCTCTGCGCGGAAGGATGAACGACGCTGAGGTCAATGCCCAGATCAACCAGGTACGTGTTCCGCGACGGCCACGCAATTCGGAACGCTCCCTGCGCCAGGGGGGGGAACCAGCAGTGACTGCCGGCGCGCCTGATGCTCTGCTCCTCCGGTCCGCCTGCCAACACCGCATCCTCCTGCTCATCCTCGCATCCTTCGGTTTGAGCGCCAACAGATGGTGCAGTTCATCCATCAGGAGGCCAAGGAGAAGGCCAGCGAGATCAAGCTGAAGACCGACGAGGAGTTCAACATTGAGAAGCTCCGCATGGTCGAGGCCGAGAAGCAGAAGATCCGCGCTGCGTACGAGGTCACTGTTCGGTTTCCGCATGCCG
>RGVM01000452.1 GCA_010027295.1 Chitinophagia bacterium | reverse complement strand
TACGGTATGGGTTCATAGACTGACTGGAAGCCCAGGAATTTGACCTGGAGATAGAAGTCACTCTCCCTGAAATCGTATCTCTCCAGCTCGCAATACGAGGTCAGATGAGCTGTATACGGTCGATCCGTAGTGTGCACATTTGTGACGAAACGGATATTTGGCGCGTTCGGGCATCCGCTGGATGAAATCATCTCACTTAGCCGGTCCGTGTCAAATTCAAGAAACAGGGAGGCCCTTCTCTCCCTGACCCCCCATAACTCCACCAGGTTGCGGCCGGTGACCTCCATCTTCACGCCTCCTCCAACGGAGTATGCATTCTCATACACAATCCCCGGATCCGAGGTGCGGCTTAACACGACCGATTCGATGTACGGGTCCTTGATGACTCGGATTTCCCAGTGGTTTACATCCCGAAATATGCCAGCAGGTCGGTAGAGGGATAATTTGTAGTATCCCGGAGGCTGACGCAGGTTCAATTTCACGAACGGGTGGCCATCCACTCCGGAGGTGAACGATAGGGTGCTCGCCGAGCCTTCTTCCCAATCGGTATCACTTTTCTGTACGAGCTTCACGAGTTTCGCCTCGGTGGTCGTGTTCAGCCAGTCCCCGGAGATGGTAAGCATGTTGTCCCTGTCGGCGATGGCCACTATGTTTCCGGTGATGAACCGGTGTTCCCTGCCCGTTGCCGGGTTCACGATGAGTGAATTGCTGGAGCCCCACATGGTTTGTGAGAATGCCGAAGGGGATGCGCATACGACCATGGCGGCAGCCATTCAGGAGATAACCGGCTTTGTATTCATGTGAAGTGCCGTTTGAAGGATGGAGTAGTCTTTCAGACTGCAGGTTAACACGTCACATGTAATATAACCAATTTCCGCCGGGATGCGTGGTGCTATTCACTGATCTTGGAACACTGATGCCGGCTCTGGCAATAGATCAGGGGGAGGACATATGCCTTAATGACAAAACCCCTTGAAAATCAAGGGGTTGCTTGGAGAGGTTGTGGTCTCGTCAGGAATCGAACCTGAATCCAGGGCTTCGGAGACCCTTATACTATCCATTGTACTACGAGACCGGCGGATGGCGAAGGTAGTCCAAAATCGGGCCATCGCCAAAGCAGGTCAGTCGTGGGTCACTGGATGAGCCCGCGCGCGTTGGTGGCGAAGATCTTCACGGCCACGGCCAGCAGGACGACGCCGAAGAACTTCCGAACGGCCAGCAGCCCCCCGCTGCCGAGCAGCCGCGCGATGAAATCGAGCGACTTCAGCGTGGCGAACACGATGACGAGGTTCACCAGGATGCCGGCCATCACGGTGACGATGTCGTAGTTGGCCTGCAACGAGATCACCGTCGTCAGGGTGCCCGACCCGGCGATCAACGGGAACGCGATGGGCACCACCGTGCCGGCCCGCGCATCGCCGTCGGCCTTGAAGAACTCGTGACCGAGCACCATCTCGAGGCCGAGGATGAAGATGACCACCGAGCCGCCCACGGCGAACGACTTCACATCGAGTCCCAATATCCCCAGGAATCGCTCGCCCGCGAACAGGAAGACCAGCATCAGAGCCCCCGAGATGAGGGTCGCCCGCAACTCCCGGATGCCGCCCATCTTCTGTTTCAGCGAAATCAGCAGCGGCACGGAACCGACGATGTCGATCACCGCGAACAACGTGAATGTCACGCTCAGGAAGCCGTCGAGGTCGATCCGCATGGGCTTGGGTTTGATGTGAAGGTACCGACGGATCCTGTTGCGGCGCCTCACCGCCAGCAGTTTGCCAAACCCGTACAACGGCATGCCCGATCCCAATCGACCGGGTGGGGTAGGTCCTTGCATGATACCGCGACCCGCCTCAATGACTCCAACGCACGCCCGTGAGGAAATGCAGCGGCCGTGCCGAGAAGCCGAGCACGTCGAAGTAGCGGGCGTCGGTCAGGTTGCGGATGTCAAGGAAGGTGCGCAGGTTCTCTCGGATCTTGTATTCGACGGACAGGTCGATGACCTGGTAGGCCTCGAGCCGGACCGGCGCCTGCATGAAGCGGGGCTCCAGCCGGGCGCCCACGACCCGCGCGGCCAGTCGCAGCGAGAGCCTGTCGGTGGCCCGGAAGCCGGCGTCCAGGTTCAGGCTGTGGCGCGGACGCCGAAAGAGGTTGTTGTACGTAGTGTCGCCTTTCGGCACATAGGAGAAGCTGCCCGGGTCGTACCGGTACCCGACGGTGTTGACTTCTCCTGACACGAAAGTGTAGTTCTGGGTGAGGTCCCAGCGACCCTTCCTGAGGGAGGTCTCGATCTCAATGCCGGCGGCGCGCTGGCGGTGTCGAAGTCGATGCCGTTGCGGATCTCTCGCGCGAACAGTACGGCCCGGGCCGAGAAGATGCCTGCAGCGGGGGCGTAGCGGAGGCCCGCCTCGGTGGTGAGGGAGGTCTCGGGCCGCAGTGAACGCAGGCCCACGCTGGCGTCGTAGAGCTGGTAGAGGGAGGGCGCCTTGAAGGCCGACGACGCGTTGAAGAAGAGCTGCCAGCCGCCGTCCCAGGCGTAGGAGGGGTTGAAGGTGAAGGTCGCGTGGTCGCCGAAGCGGGAGTGCCGGTTCCAGCGGCCGCCGGCTTCGAGGTGCAGGCCCTTCCCGTCGCGCAGGATGAGGGAGGCGAAGGCGCCGGTGAGGTGTATGAAGGCGGAGTCGCGTCCGAGGGCGGTGGTGTAGG
>RGVM01000451.1 GCA_010027295.1 Chitinophagia bacterium | reverse complement strand
AACACCTCGAGTGACTGGCCAGCCGTCGTCCTCAGCATTTGGAACAGCCATGTCAACACCAACGGCTGGGCCGACATCGGATACAACTACCTGATCGACCCGCTGGGCCGGCTCTATGAGGGCCGCGGCGGTGGCGACAACGTCACGGGCGCCCATTTCTGCGGCACCAACGGAGGTACCATGGGCACCTGCATGCTGGGCACCTACACCACCACCAGCATCTCCGACACGGCCCGCAGGATGCTCACCCGCATCCTCGCCTGGAAAGCCTGCGGCAGCAACATCAACCCCACCGGCAGCAGCTGGCACACGAGCTCGGCCCGCAACCTCAACCACGTCTCCGGACACCGAGACGGCTGCGCCACCGAATGCCCGGGGGACATGACCTACGCCGAACTGCCGGCCCTCCGCACCGCGGTGGCCAACCACATCGCAGCCTGCAATACCCGCCGAACCCCGTCCGCCACGGCGGACAGGCAACCGCCCACTTCGACCTCGCAGGCGCCAAAAGCCTGCGCTACGATGTGTATTCGATGGATGGAAGGCTGCTACACGCTTCCAAAACCCGACAAGTGTCGGGCCGGACCTCACTCCCCATCCAGGGTTTGGAGAGGGCACACGGAAGGACGGTCTTCGTCGTCTTCCGACTGGACAACGCGAGCGTCACGCACCGTCTGGTACTGGATTGACGGAATATGGAACAAACGCCCGCTCACCGACGGATGAGCCATTTGACGAGACGGTAGAGCAGATAGCCGAGCCCCCCCAGCAGGACGATACCGCCGGCCATCACGCCCAGCAGTATCCAGACGAAAGTTGGCATGGGTGTGGTGAAGTCATGCCTGTCGAGTACGGGCAGGTCGGTCCTTGCCAGGATCGAAGTGTCAGCCGCCTCGACGACGCGGAATAACGAGTCCGCGTTCAGCACCCCGGGGGCGGTGGCCTCCCCGTCGTACCAGATGATCAAATCGTCCTTCGCCGCAGGCCGGAGTCCTGTGAAGGCATAGAGAAGTAGTGCGCCTTCATGGCGGCAGGACTGCAACGGGTAGATGCCGCGGATATGATAATCATGAAGCCCATCGCGGAGCGTCACAAGCACTTTCCCGTTGAGGATGCTATCCTTCCATGCCGACCCAGTCTGCAACACATAGGTGAACGCGTTGGCCTGGAGCTTCCCATATCCTTCCGTCATGGTGGCGGGCGTGTGCACGATGAACCAGACTTCGACCTTCACCTCCCGCCCGGCGGGGAAGTCCATCGTCCATACATACCAGTTGTCCGCCTTTTCCACGGCCGATGCGCCGTCGATGCGTCGGGACAGGAGCGCGGTATCGGGATGCCTGTCGAGTCTGTACGAAGGGACCGGTGCCCCGTCCACGCTGACCTTCAGGTGGTAGAGGTCCTTGAAGCGGACGAACTCCTTGGGGTCGGCGCGAACGGAGCCGTTCACGGGGTATCCCGTATGGATGCGGTGGGACGCCTTCCCATGGTTGTAGAACCAGTAGGTGCCCTTGACAACGGCGAAGCTTCGGTATAGGTCGATGCGCACGAGTTCCCGCCGCATCTGTATGTCGGCGATGGCGGCCGCCTCGGAGGAGAACAGCGGTGTGAGTGTGGAGCCGTGGCCCGCGTCCCAGAAACCCGGGGCGGCGACGTTGGCGAGGCCATGCATTGTCAGGCAGGTGACAAGGGGCAGGAGGATGGGGATGCGTCTCATATGCTTCTGTGTTGAACCCAGGGATCAGCCTATACGTTCATCCGCCGCTCTCGTACCTGAACCAGGCGTAGTAATACCCCAGCGCCATCAGGAAGGCCATCAACAGCGAGAGCATGTATGCAGACGACATGAACAGCATGCTCAGCAGCACACGCGGGAACCTGAGGTTGACATGCTGCCAACGGTAGTAGGAGAAGGCCACATAGCCCACGATGAACCAGCCGTAGACCTCCGTAAGGAAGAGTTGGAAGCCGCCAAACGGCAGGATGCGCTGCAGGGCCAGCATGAGCATGTTGTACGCCAGCACCTGCCCCGAAAGGAAGGCGTTGGCGTAGACATGCTCCCCCAGCGTTTGCCGACCCTTCATGCGGCGGAGCCATGTGATGAGGGCCGCGACGGGGAACTGCAGCAGCAGGGTCAGGTTCATGAGCGTGCCGAAGTCGTCCAGCAGATAGGCCATGAACGCCTTGTCCTCCGCAGATCCCATCGCAGCCGCCTTCCTCCCCTCGAAGAGCGACTCGTTCAGGAACATCGACAACAGGATCGACAGGCCGCCCATGAGCATGGCGTAGTCGACCGGGTTGTAGTAGGACTGACGCGTCCCCCTGAGATAGCGACGGATGGTGGTGCCGGGCCTCAGGGCGAGGTCGCGGAAGGTGTGCAGCAGCCGGTTGGACTCGAAGCCCACGAATATCTCGGCGAACTGCGCCAGCACATACCGGATGGTGATGCGGTCGGGCTCCATGTCCTCGCCGCAATGGATGCAGTAGGCGCCATCGCCCGGCAGTCGGCAGGTGGGGCATTCCTTCATGGTGATTGAGAATCCGGATATGAATATAAGGGAATGCAGGGGAACGGTGCCCCGGCGCTTCACAGGTCCATCCGGTAGCCGAAGACGGGGATGCGGCCGAGGAGGTAGGAATACCGCAGGGTCTGGCTGCCGACGTCGTAATACTGGCGGTAGGGGTTTCGGTTGCCCAGCA
>RGVM01000046.1 GCA_010027295.1 Chitinophagia bacterium | reverse complement strand
GCTGGCGGCCTATTCGGGACAGGTCTATGCCAACTGTCCCTATTCGCTGCGCAAGACCGAGCTCGCTGACTCGCTGGCACCCGGCTATCCAATCCCGATGCGCATCGGACAGCCATCCCCCATCAAATATGTATTCTACGTCATCAAGGAGAACCGCACCTACGATCAGGTCCTTGCCGATGTGAAGGGCGGCAACGGCGACACCTCACTGCTGCTGTTCGGACGAAAGGTCACACCCAACCAGCATGCGATTGCCGAGGGCTTCGTGCTGCTCGACAACTTCTACGTCGATGCCGAAGTGAGCGCTGACGGGCATAACTGGAGCATGGGCGCCTATGCCAACGACTATCTCGAGAAGACCTGGCCGAGCAGCTATGGCGGCCGGGGCGGCACTTACGGAGGAGAGGGTGAGCGCGAGATAGCGAACAATAAGGGTGGCTTCATATGGAACAACTGCCACCGGTACGGCGTGAGCTTTCGCACCTATGGGGAATTCATGAGTGAAGGCCGCGCTAACCTGCCCATCCTGACCGCCAACAGCTGCGGCCGCTATCCCGTCTACGATCTCGATGTACCGGATACCCTGCGGGTCCGGGTCTGGCGAGACGACTTCGACTCCCTCCTGCGCATCGGGAAGCTGCCGCGCTTCCAGACCATCCGACTCGGCAACGACCATACGGAGGGTCTCCGTCTCGGACGTCCCAGCCCCTACGTGCATGTGGCCGACAACGACCTGGCCGTCGGCATGCTAATCGAGCACCTCTCGAAGAGCCCGATATGGAACGAGTGCGCCGTCTTCATCCTGGAGGACGACGCGCAGAACGGCGCCGACCATGTCGATGCGCACCGCAGCACGGCCTACGTTGCCGGCGGTTTCGTGAAGCGCGGGTATGTCGACCACACGCCATATTCCACAACTTCGATGCTACGGACCATGGAGTTGATTCTGGGCATGGGGCCCATGACCCAATATGACGCGGCCGCCATGCCCATGTGGCGCTGCTTCGATACGGTGGCGCGGCCCATCGACTTCCGCGTGCTCCGCCCCGAAGTCGACATGCGGCAGAAGAACACCGCAATGAACGAGTGGCAGCATCGTTCCGAGCAGTTCGATTTCGCGAAGGAGGATGCGAACAACGACATCGAGTTCAACCGCGTACTTTGGCACGGGCTGAAGGGGGACAGACCCTTCCCGGGACCCAAGAGAGCGGCTTTCTTGTCAGTTCGGAAGGATGAGGATGATGATTAGCGGGTATCCATACCTCTTTGCATGGGTGTGATAATCGACCCCGACGCTAAGGAGAGTGATCATCAGATGATTGTACTCAAACTTTTCCAGGTCAGGGATACGAGAATATGACAGATTCCTTAATTGGATAAGGATGAGACCCGGTGATTACATCATTTACCGAACGTATTCCATGTCTCGACAAATTCACCCGGTGAGCAACCGACCTGTACTTTGAAACTGCTGTAAAAGGCCGATTTGGATGCGAAGCCGGAGTCCTTGCCTACCGACTCGAAGGTTACCATGTTCAGGTCGGCAGTCGTGAGCAGTTTTTTCGCGTGTTCGATGCGATAATCCATCCTGAGCTGGGTGAACTTCGTTTGTAGGATGTTACGGAAGCAGTAGTATAGGTGATGTTTGGGGACGTCGAGCAATTCCGCCAAGTCGTCCAGCGAGAAGTCTGGATCAGTGTAGGGCTTTTGTTCTTCCATGACACGCAGGAGCCTTTCTCCCAGATCCTTGAATGGGTCTTCCAGCGGCTTTTCACCCTTGGCATAGTTGGGGTTGGGCGATGTATGTGGTTGTTCATGCGGGGAACCCCAAAATCTGATGTCTTCATTGTCATTTGTCATCCGGGGAGATGCACTTCCCGAGTGACGATAGATGGGAATGCCAAAAAGTATCTGCGGAAACAGGAGGAAGGCGATGGGAAGGAGACCAAGTACATACCCGTGTGGCAGCAGTAACTGGAAAAAGACCTGATGGAGGAGGTCCTGATCCATCAGATGCTTGTCCATATCCTGGTAGTTGTTGAAATACAATGAAATAGCCAATGCGAAGGCATTCGCGGCCAGAATGGTACCCGAGAGGGTCCATATCCAGTTGCGTATGACCTTCCATTGCTCCATCGGGATTGATCGGAAATGAGAAAATCTGGCTTTGAATTGAAACACCATCCGGATGCTTAAAGCCGAATAGAGAATCATCAGCCCCGGCCGGATCAGGAGATTGATTTTGACGGGTATGATCTTGTTGGGTCGCAACTGGATCGCCACACTGTTGTCTTTGAGCATGGCATCCGCCAATTCAAGTTTCTGCTCGAAGGGAATGAACCAGTAGGGAATGACTCCCACAAGCGATACGAAGGCCGGTATGAGGTGGAGAAGGTCCGATCGGCGAAACTCGAAGCGATCTTCCAGGGTACCTCTTACATACAAGTAGAGGCAGGGCCCTCCCAGGTACCAGATCGGGGAAAAATTCCCCCAAAACACTGCCAACCAGAACCTGGACTCTCCACTGACTCCCCAATTATAACCCAGGGTGTAGATGGACGTGATCACGAGCATCGCTCCAAGGAACAGTGTGCTCCGGTTACTGTGCCAATTGTAGGACATCAGCACTACGGACAGAAAGATGTTCAGCAAGCCTACGTACAAGAGCATATCGTATGCAAATTAAATGCCTTTTTTGTAACGCCCCCGCCAAAGGGCGTACATAGTCCAGTTTCTTCAAATTAGACCTTCCAGAAAACTCGATTCCACGTTTCTGAACCAACTTTCAGGAACTGGAATACCCCGGAAGGGTTAATTGCATTCACAAAATGGGATGTTGGGGGTTAGGATGTTTATGATGTACCCGATACTGCCATGTGGTCCCCGTGAAGGAATGGTTATATCGCTTATTTGTGAAACATGGCTGTCTTGAAAAAGAGCATCGGAATGGTCTTTTCCCAGCTGCCGGCATATTCCGAGACTTTTTTTCGCAACCATATAGAGATATTGGAGGGTGCCGGATATAGGGTTGTCGTGCTGGCGGGAGGGGGCAGGTTGCCGGACAAGCGGTACACCCATCCCATATGAGCATTGGGCTTCATGCACATTCGGAGGGTTTTGTCAGGATGCTTTCCATTTGCAAGGCCTGCCTCCGTCTGGGTCGAAGGCCCCGGCGCACGATAAGGCTGTTTCGGCGGAACCAGGAGGACGGATTTTCATGGGAGGCCAATCTCAAATCACTGTTCAGTGCCGCGCATATCATAGGGCACAGACTCGACTGGCTGCATTTCGGCTTTGCAAGCAACGCTGTCCATCTTGAGAACCTCGCCTGTGTTATGGGGGCAAGGATGGCCGTATCCATCCGAGGGTATGACATCAGCATTCAGCCCCTCAAACATCCGGGATGCTACTCCCTCCTCTGGAAGCGAATCGACAGGCTCCATTACATCTCCGGGGCCCTGTACCTGAAAGCCCTGTCCGATGGCTTGTCACCCACCGTGGAAGCCGTACGTATCGAGCCTGCTGCAGATCCGGGCATTTTGAAATGGTGTCATCCGCAGGCCCCCAGGGAGGATCGGACCATACGGCTGATGACCATCGGACGAATCTCCTGGAAGAAGGGCTACGTACAGACTTTCATGGCATTGGTAAGCCTCAAGGCTGCTGGCATTCGTTTCACCTATCGCATTGTGGGGGATGGGGATGACCTTGAAATGATCCTATATATGCGGAAAGAACTCGGTCTCGAGGCGGAAGTGGTGTTGGAAGGGAAGAAAACACACACAGACACCCTGATGCTGCTGAATGATTGCGATCTGTACCTGCAATACAGTGTCCAGGAAGGGTACTGCAACGCCGTGGTAGAGGCCCAGCTGTTCGGTCGGCCCTGCATTGTATCGGATGCTGAGGGGCTGCCCGAGAATGTGATCGACGGTGTCACGGGTTGGGTGGTCCCTTCTAATCATCCTGAGAAGCTCTATCGGAAGATCGAGGAAGTCCTGGCAATGGACCAGGATGAGCGGGACAAGATAGGCCAGGCTGCATCTGCACGTATCCGGCAGTCATTCTCCCTCGACCGGCAGCTGCAAAAGTTCATAGCATTCTACGAGGAATGAAGAGATTGAATGACAGAGGTTGCACATGTGTTATCCGCAAATTCTTGAAGCATGCTGAGCGGTCACCGATTCCGGGCATGGATCATTGTAAAGCGACAGGTGCTGGAGTTTGGCAAGAATGTCATCGGTCGGATACCGTATTTCAGGTTCATTCGTGTAACAGCGAATACGCAGGTCCCCATCACTTTAGACATGTGGTGGCAGCAGGTTGTGCTGGGCAAGTATGACGGATTATACTGGCCGATCCATCCCACAAGTGTCGTGGAAGACTATCGGAACGTGTTGATCGGTGTACATACGAACCCGGGATATGCACCGCATTGTTATATCCAGGGGACAGGTGGAATCCGAATCGGCGATTACACCCAAGTCTCCCGGAATGTACAGATCCTCACGGTTCCAAACGGCTCAGAAGCCCTTTGGAACGATACGCCCAAGTCGGTCAGGATCGGGCAATACTGCTGGTTGGGCATGCATTCGGTCATCCTTCCCGGCGTGGAGCTGGGCGACTTCACGATTGTGGCTGCAGGATCGGTGGTCACTCAGTCATTTTCCGAAGGCTACTGCGTGCTAGCCGGCAATCCGGCCGTCATCACGCGACGGCTGGATCCCGGGCAGTGCGTCCGTTACAACCATCGGTACCCATATGTGGGTTTCGTGAAAAAGAAGGACTTCGAGTCTTATCGACGCCGGAAACTGCTCGTTTGAGCAATGGGAATGCGTATGTCCTCCGTGTGTCGAAGGATTGGCTGCACGAAGTCGTTTGTGCAGTCCGCTCCCATGCTATCTTGCATCATCTCCTTTGAGCCGGCTCGTAGGCATAGGAGACCTCGGAAGGCCTGTCATGGATGCCGTGTATGATGCGACCCGGTGGCAGATTTATGCGTTGTGGAGTAGGTTCGCAGATCGTATAGTCCTTACCGTTATATTGTATGGAGTGTCCTCGTTGCTCGCCCATGTCGACCGCGACGGTAACATGATCCTCGTAGGACAACACCACCATGGGCCTGTCGTAGATCTCTCGTACGAGCCAAAAGAAGAGGGCGGATCGGTCCTCGCAGTCGCTGTTCGAATACATGAGCGTCTCTTCGGGTGATAGCCGCTTTTCGCGTCCGAACACTTCTGTGTCGCGGGCGAAGGGGAATGCTCCCCGGGTGAACTGCTGCAGGTAGGATATGCCGTGGTGGAGGTCCATGCCTTTGAGGCGGTTGCGCAGCTGGCCGAGGAGCGACTCGGCCGTCTCGTGGCTGACGGGTATGTTGAACTGGTTCCGGTAGTCGGTCACCGGGTAGTTGGCGAAGATGGACTTCAGTTCGGGGTTCACTCGGATCTGGAGGGTTTCCCTTTTCCGGGCGTATTCGAATCGCAGTTCGAGCGTCTCGTAGGCCGAAGCCGGGAACACTGGCATGCGGTCGATAGCGTAGTGGAAGTCACGCGTTCGGGGGGATGTTTCCCGGAGTACATCGTTCTCCTGTCCGCCGGTGCCAGGCTGGAAGCCATAGTCATGCGCGTTGAGGCAGACATACTGCCGGTCGTCGATCATCCGGTAGCTGAGGTTATAGACGGGGTCGGGGCTCCGCACATATAGCAGGATGCGCCTGGCGCCGATGACGAGCATAGGGTCGTAGCCGGAGGCGCGAAGCAGATGGTATTTGACTGTGGTGTAGCGGTAGTAGTCTGCCTGCTTGGGCGCCAGCCTGTCGGCCACCTTCCGGATGAGCTGGTACTGGAGCCAGTCGCATAGCCCGAGCTCCTCACGGATGGTTTGCATCTGCTGCAGGATATCGGCATCATGCCTGTCGACGAAGTCCACCAATGCCAAGGCGTCGGCCTCGCCACGGATGGGTCCGGCCGGCAGGTCGGAAGCGCTGAGGTCCATGCGGATATCCCTTCCCAGCCAAGTCAGCACCGACGGTTCGGATGCCTGCAGCGATGGGGATGCCAGCAGGCAGGCCAGTAATAGGATTCGGGGCGATATGGTGAGGCGAAGCGTCAAGGGTTATCCACATTGGATCCCTCAAGTTAACATTAAATTCATAAACGAGAAACGTAGTGGTTGGTGACATATTGCCTGGATTCCATTCGGCCTCTGGCATCCGAAGAAAAAGGGTTTCTATAGGGCAGCTGGCGGGGCTAAAGTGAATCTCTGTGCCATCGTTCCCGACGCTACGGTCGGGATTAAAAGATTCTGGTGTCACGGCTCGCGGGTCTCACGGGTAAAGGGTGGCACCCGGGACGGTGCCACGCGGTACCGATGTCGGATGACACACAAAACCCGTTCAAGGTGCCATGCGTAACCGATGACAGATGACTCGGTGAACCGATGATGGATGACATGATGAAACGGTGGTGCGAGCCAAGAGAGGTATCATTAGGTTGCGACACAGAAAGGGCATAAGACTGTGAAGGACGTCTCTCGGGGCTAAAAGGCATCTCCGTGGCATCCGCCGCAGGCGGAGTGCCACGGCTCGCGGACTCTCACGGAGAAGGGGCTGACCCGTTTGCTGAAAGGGTGGTCTTTGAGCTCGCAGGCGTGGCACCCGAGATGGTGCCACGCGGTAACGATGACGGATGACACACGAACCCGGTTCAAAGTGCCACGCGTAACCAACATGCTGAACCTATTTGAATCAGCAGCGATCAATCCCCCGGGTATCGTTTCCTGCCTTTGGCGTAGTACCAGATGATGCGGTTCATGGCATCGTCCTCGCCGCCGTCGACCTCGTCGTAGACTTCGTTCATCGACTGCAGGGCGTAGCGTCGTTCGCGTCCTCGCAGGCCGGAAAGTGGCCGGTTCATCTGGTCGAGCGGGATGTTCGAGGGCAGGCTGGTGAAGGCGCTTTGATGGGGCGCGTCTGTGAAGCAGTCGGCCATGGGCAGGGCGGCGGCGTCGATGGCGTGCATGGGCGGCAGGCCGAGGACCTGTTCGATGGTGCGCACCATCGAGGTCTGGTTGTACTGGGTGCCCACCACGCCGGGGCGACTATAGCGACTGATGGCGAGTCCGACGGTGCGGTAGCCGGAGATGTGGTCCCATCCGCTCTGCGAGTCGTCCTGCGTGACGAGGATGAGGGTGGAGTCGAAGTAGCGGCTGCGGGTGATGCGTTCGACGATGCGGCCCAGGGCGAGGTCGTTATCGGCAACCATGGCGTTGGGGGTGGGCGCGTCGGGGTTGAGGCCCGAGGTATGGTCGTTGGGCAGCGAGACGATCATCAGGTGCGGGATGCTGTCGCCCTTCTCATAGGCCTCCCATTCGCGCAGGAAGACGTCTGCCCGCTGCTGGTCGCTGAACACGAGGTTGTCGTTGTCGGGAAAGTCTGGCGAGATGACGGGACGGATGCGGGCGATGGTGGTCTCGTTGTGCCAATCGGGTTTTATACCCGACCGATATTGACGGTAGAGGTCTATCCATTTCTTCTTTGGATCGTAGACGGTGCGGCAGGCTTCGCCGTAGATACGCACCTTCCTGCCATGGTCCATCGCGTGGTTCCAGATGTAGCCGGTCGAGTGGTAGACCATGGCGTCTTCCTGGCGGTGGGGGTAGCTGCGGTACCAGGCACGGACGTTCTTCTCGACGTAGTCGGTGACGATGGCGGCGTTGCTCCACTGGTGTCCTTCGGCGCTTGACTTCCCGGAGGCGTGGTAGTTGTCGAGGATCCCATACTGGCGGGCGAGGGCGTGTGTGTTGGGGGTGATGCGTTCGCCGAAGCTGCAGAGGGAACTGTCGCCGCGCCCCAGGGGCATGTCGCCCAATACCTGGTCGTATGTCTTGTTCTCGCGGATGATGTAGACGACGTGCTTGAAGACGGAGGGTTCTCCGATGCGTTCGGGGATGGGCCTTGGTTTGGCGTCGGCCCGCGGGGGCAGGCCGCTGGCGTTGAGCCGGTGCCCGAGGGCGTTGCGGGCCGCCTGTCGGGAGAGCTCCGCCAGCTGCCTGTCGTCGGGCATGGGGATGACGCTGAGGGATGCCAGCTGGTAGTGGGCGCCGCGGGCCTTTCGGACGGGATTGACGACGTTGACGCCGTCGCCTTCAAGGTTGGCGACGATGATGCGGTCGTTCAGCACGGCGCTTCCGGCCGGGTATGCCTCGGTGGGGATGAAGCCTTTCACGCGACTCTGCCCACGGCCTCCCGTGGCCGCCCGTGCGCCGAGCTCGACGATGGCGACGGCGTTGTCCATCCCGTTGGATACGAGCAGCCGGCGGCCCGACGCGTCCCATGTCAGCGCGTTGGGCGAGGCGCCGCCCCGACCGGAGCCTGCACCGAAGAGCCCGACGGGGATGTTCTCCACGACCTTCAGGTTTCGTGTATGGATGACCGTTATATCGTCGCTGTTTCCGTTGGCCACGTATGCATGCTGTCCGTCGGCCGATGCCAGGATGGCGTTGGGGTGGGTGCCCGTGGGAATCTCCACCAGGGCTGCGCCCGTCGCCGCGTCGAAGACACTGACGCTTCCCAGGGCGGTGGCGCCCGTGGCGGGGTCGGTGTAGGCGAGCCCCCAGGGGATGCCGGCCCGCTCGCGGGTGCTGTCGGTGGCGCGCGGGCCGGCCCAGTTCGTGACAAAGGCCTTGCCCTGCGCTATTGCGACGGCGTAGGGGGCCACGCCGGTGGGCGCACGCCAGACGACCGACCGGTCGCGGAAACGGATCTTCACGAGCTCATCGTTGCCGTTGAGGGCGACGAAGATGGATGGGTCTTGGGATGCATCGATGCAGATGCCGTTGGGTATCGACGACTTGGCGCCGTTGCTTTTTTCGAGTGCGATGCCTGATACGTTGGAGATATGCCCGTCCCATTCCGCCAGCATGAGGAAGCCCTTGTCCCCCCCGCCGGCCGGCCAGGCGATCCAGCTGCGGTCGAGGTGCCGGAAGGAGCGGATGCCGCTGAAGGTGCCCATGAGGCCGGTGAACTCGCGCCGGTCGGAATACGCGAAGCGTTCCAGGACCTTGCCCTCTGCATCCATCACGGCGATGCCGAAGCGGTCCATCACGGCCAGCAGTGACGTGCCCACGATGGGGGATATGTCGAGGGCATGGTTCTCCAGGGAGGGGTTGCCGTAGCGGACGACCCGTCCTGCGCTCCGGATGACGCGGTTGTAGGGCATCATAGGGAGCTTGTCGTGCAGGGTGGAACTGCGCAGGGCCTCCTCGTAGGCGAGGGAAGGGTTGGCCGCGAGGAAGTCGGCCAGTGCGTCGATGCGGTCTGTGTTGAGGAAATCGGTTCCGAGGCGGGCCGCCAGCCGCCATCCGGCCTCGTTGTCGGGGCTGGCCCAGAAGCGGAAGGGCTTGCCCATGGCGTGCGCGGCCTCGACGGCACGGGCGGCCTTCAGGGTGTCGAAGCGCAGGGTCTTGCGGTCGATGTAGCTGGCCCAGGAGTCGCTGATGAGCGCCACGCGTGGCAATGCCTCGGCGTCATAAGCCGTGCCGGGCCTTCCGTCGAAATGCATATATGCAGGGTAGGTCCTGTAATCCGTCACGGGCGGTCGGTTCCCGCTGATGGCGATCGTGACGGACGGGTTGCGTGTCAGGGAGGCATATCCCTTCAGCAGGCCTTCCAGGGCGGCGAGTGAGGCGACGGCCTCCGACTTGATGTCTATCAGGAGTTGGAGTTGCCTGTCCCCTGCCCCTTTCCTCCATCGGCCCTTCCGGTCGAGTTCCTGTATCAGCGGGTCTAGGTATAGGGCTGCCAGGGTGCGTTCCGGTCGTGCGTCCTTCAGGTCGTGGGCGACCAGCAGTCGCCCGTCGACCAGCCAGACATCGGCTTCTATGGACCGGAACCCGCGTTCGAAGGCATGCCGGAAGGGCTTCGGTTGTTCGTAGTCGTTGTGGGAGTGCGCCCAGGGGCCATCGGACTGCGCCTGGCAGGGGAGGACGATGGCCAGCGCAAGGCAGGTCCGTATGGACTTTCGGATGGAGGTGGACATGGGGAAGAAGGCCTTGTGATCGTTTTGAATGGACATGAAACTACGCAAATCCACCTTCCCCTGCACTCTTCCGGGTTTGGGCTGTTCGTCTATCCGGCGTTCGAGTTTTCCGTGTGAATGATGTGCACTGGCTACCTTTGCCACTCAACAATTCGTTATGGCGTTTCGATG